>JASHTL010000008.1 GCA_030040595.1 Microcaldota archaeon | reverse complement strand
TATTCTATCTCAGGATCCGGGTTGGTAAGCGCAAAGAGTATGGGCTTCTCGTTCATTCTCGATATTATCGACTTGTCAAGCTTGACCCTGCCTGTGGAGCAGATCAGCGCGTCTGCCTTTGCAGCTATCTGCTCTATGCTGCCCGTCTCCTTATTGGGATTGGTCTTCGAAGCTATCTCGATCTTCGACTCGTTCATGTCCTCCTTTCTTCCTGAATAGAGCGTGCCCTTGCTGTCAAGCACTATCACATTGTTGAATCCCATGTGGATAAGAAGCCTTGCGATGCCTATGCCTGCAGCTCCTGCTCCATAGAGCACTACCCGCGCGTCTTTGCCCTTTCCGGCCAGCTTGAACGCGTTAAGCAGGCCTGCAAGCGTAACTACTGCCGTACCGTACTGGTCGTCGTGGAATACAGGTATGTCGAGCGACTCGGAGAGCCTTTTAACGAGATTGAAGCACTTTGGCGAGTTTATGTCCTCTATATTCACCGCGCCGAACGTCGGTGCCAGCCACTTCACGAACTTGAATATCTCATCCTCGTCCTTGGTGCCTACGCATATCGGTACAGCGTCGACGCCGCCGAACTTCTTGAATAGTATGGCCTTTCCCTCCATGACCGGAAGGCCTGCCTCAGGGCCTATGTCCCCCAGGCCGAGTATCCTTGTCCCGTCAGATATTATAGCTATGGTGTTTGCCTTTGTGGTATACTCGAAGACCTTTGACTTGTCAGCCTTTATCGCCTCGCATACATGCGCGACTCCTGGAGTGTAATAAGTTGCGAGTTCCTCCATCGTTGTCAGGGGCACCTTCGAGAGTATCTCGTACTTGCCTCCGTTCTCAAGATGTCCCTTTAACGCGTGCTCTTTGCTTACCATATAACCACAATGATTATGCAATGCGCTAAATAAAAAGCTTAGAGGTATTCCTGCTTTGGAGTCACGTCCACTGGCTCCAGGCCGTTTCTTACCGTATCTGTAAGATCGTGAGATGCGTTGTAAAGCCTACTAAGCTGTTCAGTGACTTTCAAAGGCAGATACTCTTTGTATCTAAGAATTACGTCTATCAGATGGGTGGCGTTTAATAATTCGTATCTTGCTTTCTTCATGACTGCTCTTGACCTGAACGCTGCCTTCAGCGCACTCGGGTCTGTGCTTCCAGGCGGGAATCCCTTCCGTAGATGCTCCACATACTCAAAGGCTCTGGCAGCGTCTCTTAAACTTGTCACTGCGCGTTGCTGCAGTCGTTCCATTTGTTCCAGATACAGTAGCCTTTTTGCATCCTCTGTCTCAGCGTCGTAATTGTGCGTTTCTACTCTCTTGTCAACCTTGCCGTGCGCTGCAGCAGCTGCATCCCTTATAACTGCATCGCAGTCAACATCAGTATCAGTTGGCATGCGCCTTGGTTCAATTAGTCTCCATCTCCCATACAACTCTTCGGCCTGTCTACTCTCTTCAGCTGTCAGGGTTCTGGAGTCGCGTGAGGTAAGTTCTCTAAGCAGCCCAATCTCCTTTCTTGTCATAGCCATAGCACGTATAAGCCATGAGTCCCTAATAAGCTTTTGTTCTGTATCAGGATGCCTTGCGCCCGACACGTCTCTTTACCGGCTGCATGTAGAAGTAGAGTATTGCCGCGATTGCTGCAGTGAAGACGACCATGGCCGCTGCCGAGTAGTACCTGTAAGAGTTTATGCGCTCGTACTGGAGCATGGCGCTCTGCCTGGCATCGTTCGCGTATGACATTGACTCTTGGGGCGAGGATAAGATGGTGTTGGCAGACTTGTTGAGGTCTGCGTACGCGGCAGAGAGATCAGGGTAGAAGACAAGATAGCTGCTCTCATTTACATAACTGACGTATGCTGAGGCGTTGTTGAAGGTTGAGTTTGCCTCGCTCTGGCTGGAATTTAACGGCGTTGCTGCAAATAGCGTCAGCGGTAATGAAAGGAGAGCTGACGCAATGATTGCAAGGACCAGCCTGCGCATCGTGCCACCGGAGAGGTCAGAGGTTGACGTCTATGTTCAGCTCCTTCTTCAGCTCCCTGTACCTGTTCCTTATCGTTACTTCGGTCACTCCGGCTACGTCGGCCACTTCCTTCTGCGTTCTCCTCTCGCCTACGAGCGCTCCGGCTATGTAGACTGCAGCTGCTGAGACGCCTGTCGGGCTCCTTCCGCTGGCGAGTCCCTTCTTCATCGCCTGCTTTAGCAGCTGGAGCGACTTCTCCTGCGCCTCGCCGCTCAGCTTGAGCGCAGCCACATACCTTGGCACGTAGCTCGACGGGTCAGTAAGCGGTATCTTGAGGTTCAGCTCGTGCGCGACTACCCGGTACGTCCTGCCCACTTCCTTCTTAGGCACTCCTGATATCTCCGCGATCTCGTCAAGGGTTCTAGGCATTCCTGCTGCCCTGCACGTCGCGTATATAGCAACGTTGACCACCGTCTCGATCGGCCTGCCCCTTATCAGGTTGTTCTTGACGCACTGCCTGTAGAGCAGCGCAGCCTGTTCGCGTATGTTGTCAGGAAGGCCAAGGTAGCTTGCAACTCTGTTCAGTTCCGGCAACGCCACGAGATAGTTCCTCTCGCTGGAGCTCGCTATGCTTGCGCGCTTGTGCCACTTCCTCATCCTGTAAAGCTGGGCCTGCCTCCTTGAAGGAAGCTTTGTGCCCCTGATGTCCTTGTTATACATATCTATCTCAGTTACAAGGCCCTTGTTAGGCTTCATGTACTTTATCGGTGCG
>JASHTL010000057.1 GCA_030040595.1 Microcaldota archaeon | reverse complement strand
CGCATGGCAAGGATAGCAAAGGGCAGCGGCACTACGGAGAAGGACGTGCGCGAATTGCTGAGCGATTTCAACAAGATGAAGAAGGTCGCGAACATGTTCAAGAACAACCGCGACTTCAGGAAACAGCTCTCGAAATACATGCCAGGCATGTAAGGATAAGATACGATGGCCGAGGATCAAGGTCTCAAGAACAAACTGACTGAGCTTGAGGAGCAGTATTCGAAGACGAAGTACAACAAGGCTACGAACAAGTACCTGGGGATCCTCCGCGCAAAGATGGCCAGAATACGCAAGGAGATGGCCACCAAGAAGGGCTTCGGGGGAACGGGTTTTGCTGTAAAGAAGACCGGCGACGCCACTGTTGTGCTTGTCGGGTTTCCGAATGCCGGAAAATCCTCGCTCCTGAGGGTCCTTACAAACGTGGAATCGAAAGTTGCGGGATATGCGTTCACCACTGTGGAAGTTATACCTGGAATGCTCGATTATCAGGGCGCAAAGATACAGATACTCGACCTGCCCGGGCTTATTTCCGGAGCCCATGAGGGCAGGGGCGAGGGCACAAAGATAGCCAGCGTGATAAGAACGTCAGACCTGCTGCTCTTCCTTGTCGACGTGAACAGAACTGACCAGCTGTATCAGCTGACGGAGGAGCTTAACATGCTAGGCATACGCCCGAACAGGACGATGCCGGAGATACGGATAGAGAGGAGACAGACCGGCGGGATAACCGTGGCCTCGAACAGGCACAAGATACCTGAGAAGAACCTTGTCGTCGGCATACTGAACGAGTTCAGCATCTACAACGGTGACATCTACTTCTACGAGGACGCCACCCCTGACGACATAGTTGACGTGCTCGCCGGCAACGTCGCATACATACGCGGAATAGTCGCGCTAAACAAGATGGACATGGTTGACGATAAGGCGCTTGCTAGGGCAAAGAGCGAGATAGAGGGAAAGACCAGGATGAAAGTCATGCCGATAAGCGCAATGCATGACACAAATATTGAGGAGTTAAAGGAAACGATATTCAACAAGCTGAACCTGATAAGGGTATACCTGAAACCGAGGGACGGCGAGCCTGACCTTGCAAAGCCGATGATAGTCAAACTGGGGAACAACGTAATGGACATTGCAAAGGCGATACACTCCAAGACGGCAAAAGACTTGAGATACGCTTACGTGGAGGGCAGGAGCGTGAAGTTCAAGAACCAGAAGGTAGGGCCGGAGCACGTCCTCATGGACGAGGACGTTGTCACGCTGATTTACGCAAAAGTATAAATCCTTAACTAGCGATGTTAAGAGCATGGCGATCAGGTACTGGGAGTTTGAGGATGCAGCCCTCAAGGAGAAACTCAAGAGCCCGAACGTTAAGGAGATAGCGAAAATATACTTCGAGAACGAGACCAAGGCCTACAGGTTCTCCAAGGCGCTTACCGAGGTAAAGAAGCATAACGAGCTCAGGCTCAAGGACTGCCCCAAGGACCTGCCAATGGCCACATGGAAGAGATACCTCGACTTCGGAGTGACGGTTGGAATATTGAAGCACGAGGGAAGTGCGTACAGCTTCACGGACAGGTATACGAAATCCCTGAAGAACATAGCCATATACATAAAGTCATGGGTTGACATGCCGAGGCAGGACGACCTGAACCTGCTCTTTGCAACTGCGCATGTTGAGAGACAGACAAAGCGCGGGGGAAGGCGAGGCAATAGCGGCGTGAAAGCGCCTACTGACATTGCGGTTCCACAGCCCCAGGCATAAGAATAACCTTAAAGAGAGGAAATCTTTAATAAGGAAAAGAAATGTTAATAGTCTGATTCTATGACGTCCAGAGTCAGGACCTCGCAGAGGATTGAGGCGATGCAGTATCCGTTGCGTGACGGCACAGTAGTGGTACTTGCGGATCTTGCAAGAGTCCAGCCAAAGCTAAGTTCCCGCGATTATATGGCTACCCTTGTACAGAACGGCTATGATGCCCTTAACATGTGGTCTGTACTGCACAGGTTAACTGGGAATGAGGAAGCATTTGAACATTCAAAAGGCGGCACAATCCACCCTTTCGGAGGTGATGTTGCCGGGCCTATGATAGGCTTGCACACCGTCTCCCAAGAAAATGGCAGAATGGAAAAAATAAGCGTCGGAACCGCAAGAATACTCGGATACGATATGGCCGTGCTCGTGCAGTCTCTGGATACTGCGCCGTTTCGGCTGGAAATACTCACCGACGAGAGAGTGAGGGGCCTAAAAAGCGCGTCAAGCGCGGGGTTGCACCAACTGGATAAGAGAATGAGTTTTGTAAATGGGGTACTGACGCACAGATTCGTGCTGACTAGCGCTGCAAATGGCACCGGGCATGCCACGCTACTGGCTGGAAGGAGAAGAGGCGGCATGACTTTCGACGCGCCAACGCCTGTGGAACTGCTTGTCAAGCGGACATGATCACTTTTCCGTGTGCCAGCGCAGCCCTTCGTTTGTGTCCTCAAGTATGATATTGTATCTCTCCCTCAGCGTATCCCTTATCTCGTCTGCCCTCTTGAAGTCCCTGTTCTTTCTTGCCTTCTCCCTCTCGTCTATAAGCTCGTGAACCTCACTGTCCAGGCCCCTTTTCGGTGCCTTTGCATGCTTGCCCAGGTTCAACCCGAGCACTTCGTCAATGGCAAGCATCGCCTTTATGACATGCTTTGCCTCCTCCTTGCTTAGTTTTCCAGACTCGATCCTCCTGTTTGTCGCGCTTATTATCGCATGCATCTCGGCAAGGGCAGCCGGTGTATTTATGTCATCGTCAAGGATCTTGAAGAAGGACTTCCTGTGCCTGGTTATGGCTTCCTTGAATGATTCCGCGTCCTCGTTCTTTGCATTGCCCCTCGCTTCGCCCAGCCTCGCCATGAAGGAGTATATGCCCTTGAGGGTGTTCGCAGAGTTGTCCAGCGCGCCGAACGTGAAGTTCAGCAGCTGCCTGTAATGGCCTGAGATCATGAACAGGCGCAGGGCCATTGGCGAGTATCCCTTGTCCAGCACCTGCTGCACCGTATATATGTTGCCTATGGATTTCGCCATCTTCTGCCCGTCCACTGTGAGAAACTCGTGGTGCACCCAGTAGTTTACAAACTTCTGCCCTGTTGCAGCCTCAGATTGAGCTATCTCGTTGGTGTGATGCACCGCGATGTGGTCTACGCCTCCGGTGTGCATGTCAAAATGCTCGCCGAGCGCTTCCATGCTGAGCATGCTGCACTCGATGTGCCAGCCGGGGAATCCCCTCCCCCACTGGCTGTCCCAGATCATCTCCCTGCCCTCTGCAAAGCGCCAGACTGCAAAATCAGTTATGTTCCTTATTCCCTCCACCCGCTCGACCCTGGCTCCTCCTTTCAGCTGCGCGTTCAGTGTCGCGAAGTCGGATCCCGTAAGCTGGCCATAGGCCTTGAACCTGGAGGTGTCGAAGTACATGCCTGTCTCGAGCCTGTAAAGGTATCCTTTCTCATCAAGCTTCTTTATCAGGCCTATCATCTCCTGAACGTGCTCTGACGCGAAGGGCATGCTCTCCGGTCTTATCACATTGAGCAGTCCCATATCCTTCTCGAATATCCCGAAATAGAATCTCGATACGTCTCTCATGCTCTTGTGCTCCTTTTCAGCCTCCACCCTTATCTTGTCGTCCGTGGTGTTGGCGTCGCCGACAAGGTGCCCCACGTCTGTCACGTTCTCAACGTGCTTTACCTCATACCCGTCATGCAGCATCACCCTCTTTATGATGTCTTCCATCACGTACCTGCGCATGTTGCCGATGTGCGGGTAGAAGTATGCCGTTATGCCGCAGGTGTACAGCCCAACGGACTTGCCATTTATGGGCCTGAACCTCTCCTTCTTCCTGGTGAGGGTGTTGTATATGTGAAGCATATTACTAGCTCAGCAAATACCTTAAAAAGCGTTCCGAGCAGGCCGACTAGACAACAGTCCTGTTCAGCACGATTCCCTGCGCCTGCACAGCAACCTTGTCCATGTAGAAGTCGCCTACGGCGATGAACTTCACGCCGTTTACCTTCTGGTTAACTACGCCGGCGACGATTCTTAG
>JASHTL010000056.1 GCA_030040595.1 Microcaldota archaeon | reverse complement strand
ACAGATTCGCATGTGAGCGAGCGCGTGGTTGACACGCTTCTCACGGAAATGGACGGTCTCCTAGAAACGAAGGACGTTGTGATACTCGCAGCTACAAACAACCCTGAGAAGGTTGATTACGCGTTGCTAAGGCCGGGAAGGTTCGACAAGATAATCGAGATACCGATGCCTGACGAGGTTGCAAGGCTCAAGATATTCGAGATACACACGAGGCGCATGCCCCTTGACAAGAGCGTTGTGCTGCCGGAGTTCGCAAACCTGACGGAGAACTACACTAGCGCCGAGATCGAGAACATCTGCAGGGAAGCTGGAATGAACGCGATAAGGAACAAGCGCGACGTTGTAAACAAGGAGGACTTCATGAAGGCAATGCAGGACGTGCGTCCTACCGTTCCCAAGGAACTTGCGGAGAGGATCAAGCGCTTCAAGGAGGAGCCGGAATCGATGTATCGCTGACTCATATTGTTGATTTTATGAAGATCGTATATTCTGACAAGAAGAGCGGTAAGACTGCCCAGGCAGAGGTACCGAAGGAGTTCGAGGCCATGGTCGTTGGCAGGAAGATAGGCGAGCAGATCGAGGGATCAGCGATAAAACTTGACGGTATGAAGCTCCAGATAACCGGACTGACTGACAACACCGGCTCGCCATCAAGAAGGGAGATAGACGGGACGAGAAAGGCATGGCCATTGCTGAGCAATGCCCCTGGTATAAGGCACGCCAAGCACGGATTCAGGGCAAGAAGGCTGATAAGGGGAAACACTGTGAGCGCGGACACGATGCAAATAAACACGATAATAGTGGAGATGGGAACGCACACTCCTGAGCAGCTCTTCAAACCCAAGGAGAAGAAGGCGGAATAAATCTCGGCCATAGCACAATTCTCAATTCCTGAAGCAGAGCTAGAATTAAATACCTATACCGATAAGGAATAATCATCTAATTAGTGGAGTTTAGACTGGATTCTATGCTGAAGCAAAGCGAATTAAACATAGGGACCCTCGGACACGTGGACCATGGAAAGACCACTCTGACTGCTGCGATAACGCACCAGTGGACGGACAAGCACAGTGAGAGCGTAAAGAGAAGCATGACGATAAAGCTGGGATATGCCGACGCGATAATCAAGAGGTGCAAAGACTCTGGTGTATATCCATTTACAACTGATACGAAGTGCTCCAACGGCGCGACTCCTGAGGAGGTCAGAAGGATATCCCTGCTCGACGCTCCGGGCCACGAGACCCTGATGGCTACTGCAATTGCCGGATCCAACATAATCGACGCTGCGCTCTTTGTAATTTCCGCAGCAGAACCCGCGCCCATGCCCCAGACAAGGGAGCACCTGATGCTGATAAACGCGCTCGGCATAAGCAACGTGATAATCGTACAGACAAAGATCGACATAGTCGGCAAAGAGAAGGCAAAGAAGCACTATGAGCAGATAAAGAACTTCATAAAAGGCAGCAAGATCGAGAACGCGCCAATAGTGCCTATAATGGCGAACAAGAACATAAACGTAGACGCGCTGCTTGACGAGATAATGAAGATAAAGGTTCCGGAGAGGGACATGAATGCTGACCCGATACTGTACGTCGCAAGGTCATTCGACGTCAACAAGCCCGGCACCCCTATAAAGAAGCTTGTCGGCGGTGTAATCGGCGGATCGATAATAAGGGGGAAGTTCAAGATTGGCGATGAGATAGAGATAAGGCCAGGGATAAACATGGCAAAGGACAAGGCGAAGAAAGAGACGTTCGAGCCTATACTCACCACAATAGAGAGCCTCTCCGCGGGCACGGAGCAGCTCAGCGAGGCCATTCCTGGCGGCCTTATAGCTGTCGGCACGAGCATGGATCCGTCATTGACAAAGGCAGACGGCCTGGTTGGCCAGATAGTGGGGCATAAGGGAAAGCTTCCGCAGTCGGTAAGCAGCATAACGATAAACTACAACTCGCTGGAGAGGAACGACATACCCAAGCAGGCATTCAGGCCTGATGAACTCGTGCTGCTCGGAATAGGGACCGGGACTGTCGTGGGATACGTGACCAGGATAAAGAAGAACAAGCTCGAGATAGGGTTGAAGCACACGATCTGCGCTGACAAGTCTGAGAAGATATCGGTGCTAAGGAACTTCTCGCAGAGATGGAAACTCTCCGGATACGGCACTATTGGGTAACCTACCTCCTCCTTGCATCGAAGAGGACAAGCCCATAGTGGGTCTCGATGCTTTCTATTCTATCGAATGGTATCCGCATTCCCCCTACTGTTACTGTCTCTCTGGTAGCGTAGTCCAGGGTACCATATCTTGGGCCGTTCTCCCCCTGCACATGTACCAGAACACGCTCGTTTTCCGGTCTTTCCAGCAACCTTACCACTGTTCCGGATCTCGCTCTCTCAATCATCTATGTCGCCTATTCTCTTATTCTATTACTTCTTCCAGGACCAGCCTATCCTTGAATGTGCCTCTCTCGCCCGCCTTCTTCGATCGCATCGACTCCACTTCGCCCTTCGTCACGCCTTTCAGCTCCATAAGGGCGTAGAGAACCTCGAGCACATCCGCCAGTTCCTCCGTGTTCTCGTCCCTACTATACTCCGCGGCCTCCTCTATAAGCTTTGCCTTCAGTTTCTGCAGGTACTCGGAGTCGCTTGCCACGTGCGTTTTCACGCTCTTGCCCTGCTTTTTCATTATCTCCGGCATCCTGTCCCGTATCAGTTTGTTGTATTTCATTGCGTCACCTAGTTTAGCATCGGCTCCCTGCTTGACCTCTTATTCTTATCGTCTCTGACATTCTCGAAAATCCTCTCCCTTACGGCTGTCTTTTCCAGGTCTCCAAGGAATCTGGCCCTGTCGCTTTCCTTCCTGAAATGATTGTACTTCTTGAAATCGGGGGAGAACCCTGCAGCATGAACGTGGCCTCCGCCGCGGAAGCGCTGCGCAAGTCTCGAAACATCGCTCCTTATGCTCCTCATGTGACCGCGCCTGTCCTTGAGGTTCACGTATATCCCTATGTCCTTGCCTGTCTTCTCTATCAGCTTCATGCACGCATAGGTCTTCTGTATGTGCCCTGCGAATCCCAGCGCGATCTCCTTTCCCAGGTAGACATGGCTCAGCATCTTCTTGACTTCCATGTCGTTCAGCTTCCTGAACCTGTCAGCATCGCGCTTTATCCTCCCGTCAAGCAGCTTGCCGCTGGAAATGACCTCTGCCATGTGGCGCAACGCGTTTGTCCTCTCCCCGATCTGGAGAAGGTGATACGATGTTATGCTCAACGCGTAGTAACCTACGGTCCTGTAGTCTTTCTCCGTGGGCGGTTTTATGTTGAAGTCGGAATAATGCACTATTCTGCAGAAGGTTGTAGGAAACTTGCCCTTTATGTTTAATTCTATCCTTGTTATCTCCGCTCCGCAGTATCTGTGGTTTTCTCCGAAAATGGCAATGTCGCAGAGAGGTGCAAGCGTCTTCTCGGCCTTGCTCGTCCATGGATGATGGTCGAACCAGAAAACCCTGCCATTTGCCCTCTTTACTGTTTTTACAATATTGAGGAAATGGGGAAGGGTCCTGTCATTCACGGCAAGGTCTGCTATTATCAATATAGTTCCGCTGCGCACAGCGCCCTTTATGCCCCTCGCCGCATGCCTGAGCATATCTTCGTTGTAGTCCGTGAAGAAGATCCTGTTTAACGGGGTGCCGTACTTTATTCTTACGAGCGCTGCGCTCCCCACTCCGTCTATATCGGTCGCGTGGGTAAGCGATATAACATTCTCCATGCAACAATTCGACCTGGGCTACTATTTAAAGACAGTTTATAGTCTTATAAAGGGGTACGTGCAGAGATATTACCATATTACCGATCTGCATGGAAGACGCGGTGGACAAGGCTGTAAAGAAGGCTGCCCTAGACATATTTGGTCCAAACGGTTATCCTCCCCATGTGCACAGCAAGCTCTGCATGAACATAGTTGGAGACGTATTGCTCAAGGGTGAGGAAACCATAATGGAGATCAAGCAGAGCATGCTCTACTCCCTGGCTCCTGACCGTATAATAGTCACCAACAGGCGTCTTATTCTCTCCAGGCCGTCTTTCTGGGGCCTTTACACAGGAACCAACATGTTCTCGCCCACCGAACTGAGCGTGATACCTTACCATAACCTAGTGAGCGTAATATTCACGAGCGGGAGGGTCTTCGCCACGATACACATGCGCATTCACGGTATCGCCGATACAAACGAGGCTCTGAAGACCGAAGGTGCCCTTGATGGCGTTACCAAGCAGGATGCAAGGATATTCACGAGGTTCACCGAAGATGTTATAGAGAGCCTTCCGTTCATAGCCAGCCAGGACAGCAGTGTGACCACTAATCCCAACCAGCGCAAGTGGGTACCGCAGCAGCACGTCCAGGCAGAGGAGCAGCCTGCCGAGCTCAAGCTGATCAACCTGAGCAAGGCCCTCGACATACTGGGGAAGAGAAACGCTTGTTTCATATGGCTCGGAAGCGGCGCGATATCGGAGCATATGGCCCAGGCCCTTAAGGTCGATAGAAGCAGGATCAGGAGCATTGACATCCTCTCCATTTCGACGTTGAGCAATGAGGAGTTGCAGAGACTCCAGTATTGCATCCTCGTCTCGGATGACGGATCCATTGCCACATACGTCTCAAAGGCGCTCAGGAGGGATTACGCAATCAACACTTATGTCCTTGAAGGCGGGCTTCAGGCTCTCGCCTAACAAGAAATAAAAGAAAGCGCATTTATAGGAAAAGAATGGAGCACTTGATATGGTGGCTGTGGCAAGAAGAGGGATACCTGGAAAAAGGATGCCAGCGCTGGTATTTGGAAGCGAAATTACGCCTCCAAACTACCTTAGCCTGAGCGAATTAGAGAGGATTGGGACTTCAGACCTGCTTGTTGCATTCGGCGGACTTACAAGAAGGGAGAGAGAGGTCCTGTTCGTAAGATATGGCATGTTCGAAGTCGACACTGGACTTATCAACCTGCTGCGCGCAAAGCCCGTTGCCACGCTGAAGGACACTGGAGGGGAGCTCGGCATATCCGCAACGCGCAGCTGGAACCTGGAAAACGCAGCGCTCTCGAAATTGAGAAGGGCACTTATCTCAATGGTCAGGGATCCAGGCGAAGATTAAGAGAAATAGGGAAAAAAGAAAAGGAAAAGAAAGGAAGGCCTGTCCTGGCAGACAGGCCAGATTCCTTATTGTGGAGGTGATATAATAAGTGTGTTAGTCGCCTTGCCAGCATTATACTTGTAATAAACCTTGTGACCCACCTGGTGCCTCTCGATCAGGCCTCTCATATAGAGCCTGTTCAGCCTGGTGCACGCGGCGTTCCTGCCCTTGTACTTCATGAACTCTACCAGGTCATCGGCGCAGACCATGCCCCTTGACTGCACGAAGTCGAGCACTGCGTTGTCGAGGCCTGAGAGAATCACGTCCCTTCTTTCCTGCTCCTCGGTCTCCTCTTCCATGGCGTACATGGACTCGACAGCGCTCCGCAGCCTCATTATCTTCTCGTTTATATCGTCCAGGCGCCTATTGGTTCTGCCCCTCTCCTCTACCATGTATTTCATAAGTACAGTTATGCTCTCCTCTGTGTTCTGCGCGATTCCCTTTGAAGGAATCTCCTTGAGCTCCTCGACCTCGCCTTTCAGGCTCTCGAGCTCCTTCATGATCTGTTCACGATCTTTTGCCACGCCACAACCCCATGTTATGAATTTCTGCCGGGATAATTCCCGATTCGTTCATGCGTCATGATTGTTTCGCGATGAAGTCACGAAAGAATCATGATTCTGTCATGTATCTAATAAGCTAAGTATATAAAGCTTATGTTTTAGCGGAATTATCTGATTATACAGAATAAGAATGAGTTTACCTCGTGACTCAGAGGACAAACCCCAAATACATCATTCGCTGATAATGCTTATAAGCATTATGCCCTGTCGCCATCTCTGTCTCTTAAGATATGGCCGTTTTCCACGTACTCCCTGATGCTCCTTACCTCATCTCTCAGTGCCGCGGCCGCGTTTGTTGGTATATCCATTTCAACCAAAGTTTTCCTTAGATGGTCAACCATCTCTCTTGCTTCTTTCAGGGTAACTGGCTTTTCGAGTTCCCCAGCGACGAACCAGCAATCCCTGGAAAGATTGCCTATCCTGGCATTGCCGTATGCATTGCCAGCGTTTACAAGAAACGCGCTGGCCATTCTGACATCCCTAAAATCTGCATCCTCGCTTGCAAGTATCAACGCCGCACCCCCGGACCAGACCTCTGCCTGGATAAGCGGATTCCTGGTCGTCGCTATCATGTCCGTAGTATTCCTAATTATTCTTGCCAAACTGTCTGCGTTATGTGCTCCTCTTACCCGCTCTGGCATAAAATCATGGTTATGATACGCTTCCTGTTCTTAAATCTTCTGCAGCATTTGTTCATAAAATGCCGACGATGCGAATCAGCATTATAAATATATGTGGGCCGTGATAGATACTGATTCCCAAAGGCTTACAATGGAGCAGATACTTATACCAAGGGAGAGGGCAAGGATCCTGGACGAGAAGAGGCTCAAGGAGATCGGGAAAAAGCTGAAATGCAGGGTCTCCATAAGCAACTCTAACGAGGTTACGATAGCCGGAGAGGCGTACGACGAGTACAACGCAAAGAACGTGATACAAGCGTTCGGAAGAGGGTTCCCGCTCAATTCCGCGTACAAGCTGCTTAGCGAATCGTATTTCTTCAAGTACATAGACCTTAGGGATATGTTTAGAAATAAGGAACAGATAAAACGGTTAAAAGCGAGAGTGATAGGCGAAGACGGCAGGTGCAAGGAGTACATAGAGTCGGTAAGCGAGACCGAACTATCCATATACGGCGATACGATAGGCATAATCGGCACGATACACGGCATCGGAATCGCTGTGATTGGCATAGAAACACTCCTTGGAGGGGGAACGCACAAGAAGGCGTACAGGCTGATGGAACAGGCGAGGCGAAAGTCAGAGGAAGAGGCTGGATGAGAATGGCGGAAGCGAGACCAACATTGAGCGCGGATGAGATATTCAAGCAGTTCAAGCAGTACTCCATATCGGAGTTCTTCAGGAAAAACAGCCAGATGCTGGGGTACTCCGGGAAGGTAAGGTCTCTCACCACGATAGTGCACGAGTACGTGACAAACTCGCTTGACGCATGCGAGGAAGCAAACATACTGCCCGAGATAACTGTGGAGATGACGCAGCTGGGAGAGGACAAGTATTCCGTTAGAGTGGCCGACAACGGGCCAGGAATACCACAGAGCCATATCGGGAAGGCACTTGCGACAATACTTGCCGGAACAAAGTTCCACAGATACATACAGCAAAGGGGACAGCAGGGCATAGGCGCAACAGGGTGCACGCTGTACGCGCAGGTGACTACGGGGAAGCCTATACACGTGAAGTCGGGCACAGGCAAGGGCGCATACGAATGCGACCTCTCGCTCGACATAAAGTCCAACAAGCCGTTGGTGGCCAACCTTGTCAAGTCAGAAGGCACGTACCGCGGGACATCGGTGAGCGGCGAGTTCGGTGACGTCAAATACGAGTCCAGCGACCACGGGGTCTACGAATACATAAAGCGGACTGCGCTCTCCAATCCCCATGCTACGATCAAGCTGATTGAGCCTGACGGCAAGGAAGCTGTATTCCTGAGATCCGTGCAGGAACTGCCAAAGAAGCCTAGGCAGATAAAGCCGCATCCGCTGGGAATAGGCACCAGCGACCTGCTTGACGCTGCGCACTTTAGCGAGAACAGGAAGACGTCAGCGTTCCTAATTGAGGCTTTCTCAAGGGTGACGCAGAACAAGATAGACGAGATAAAGGGGACAGACCAGAGCATAGACATGGCAGCGGACCCGCATGCAATGGCCTGGGCAGACGCGGAGAGGCTGATCAAGGCGATAAAGCAGGTAAAGTGGATAGCCCCTGACCTTGACTCGCTCTCCACGATAGGCGAGGG
>JASHTL010000055.1 GCA_030040595.1 Microcaldota archaeon | reverse complement strand
GTCATTATCACGGTTTCGTCCTTGCTGATCAGCCTTCCGGAATCGGCATACACCCCCTCGCCTAAGTCAAAGTCTATCCTCAGCGACTGCATGTCGTCTCCCACAGTTGTGTATTTCATTCTCTCGCCTATTTCAGCATGCTGTTGAGCTCCTCGCCGTCCACATTTAACCTGTGCCTCGACATTACGTCAGTGATTATTGCGGCTTTGTTCTTTTCATGGGCGCCCTTGGCTTGTTCTACTATTTCTCTTAGTCTGGCCCCGGTGATTCTTTCCAATCCCTTTTCCTTCACGATCGTTGCCACTGATCCGTCTGCCACAGATAACGACTTGAGCAGCTCTTCCACGCCGGTCTTGGTAATCTTGCCAGAACTGTATGTGTTGAAGACTTCTGCAAGCCTTGACGCGCTTATCGAATCGACACTCAGCCCGGACCTTTTCAGCTCAGTGAACTTCTGTAGAAGCGTATTTGCTATGAAGACCTTCTCTTGGCCTGCGCCGGCAGCCACCTCGTTGTAGAGCTGGAACCTGGGCGATAGCACCAGCCGGTCCACGAGATTGGCGCTGCCGAGCTCCCTGATCAGCCTTGCCCTGGTCCTTTCCATGTCCGGAGCGTTAGCTGCCGCAGAGCCGAGCATCTCGCCTGTTATGCGTATCGGGCTTGCATCGGTTTCGGGATACATTCTTGATCTGCCTGGAAGCGGCCTGAGGAACCTAGTCGTGAAGGGTTCGTTGCCAATTGCGCCTCTGGTCTCAGGCAGCACACCGACATCCACAGCGGCTTTGGCCCTGTCTACGGCAAACTTGATTGCCAGCTCGGCTGCGCTTTTCTTCCCCGATATAAGCACGAATGCGTCATTATTTCCTGCCTTGAGCTCTTTTCTCACTTTATCGAGCTCTCCTTTTGAGAAACCGTACCCTTCCAGGTTCTCATCGCTGTGCATTATCCCGTTCACTCCGCCCATTTTTGCATAGTCGCTTATCTCGCTGCCCAGGCGCCTGTCAGGGTTAACCTCTGCCCCGAGTATGCCTTTGAAGCCTTTTAGCGCAAACCCAAATACCACACCTCCAGACCCGAGCGCCTTTGCGATAACCCTGGCGTTGGTTCCCTTCAACATATTGGTAAGGTCAACAGGTTGGCCGATATCGGTTCCTTTGCCAGCGAGTTCCTTTTTGATAGCTATGAGTCTCTCCTGCCTTGCGACCTCGTTCTCTATGTACTTGTCCAGCGAGTCAAGGTCCTGAAGCCCCTTTATCTCGACCCTCGCGCCTCCTTTTATGGAGACATTTACATCCTGCCTTATCGACCCTATTCCCCTTTGCACCCTGCCTGTTAGCCTTAGTATTGTGCCTATCTTGAGCGCTACCTCCTTGGCTTCTTCAGGAGAAGTTATGTACGGGTCTGTGTCTATCTCTATCAGCGGTATGCCTATCCTGCTAGTGTCGTATACTATCTCGCCTGGCGAGTTAGTCTCTATGCCTGCCGATTCCTCCTCAAGGAACATGGACGTTATGGCGATCCTTGATTTGCCTACTTCTATGAATCCGTCCATGCCTATCTTTGTGGTCCTCTGGAAACCGCTCGGATTGCTTCCGTCAACTACCTGTTTCCTCATTGGCTGGATTTCCCCAGGCACTTTCATCTGCATGCCTGATGCTACAGAAAGCGCTATTCCGAGCGCCTCGGCGTTCATCTCGTGCGGAGGTTCCTCGTCAAGGTCGACAAGGCAGGCGTGCCCCTCATTCACCTTGTATATGAACTCGCGCTTCTTCTCCTCCTCGAATTTAGCTGCCCTGTCAACAAGGCCAAGCTCTCCGGCCACGGCCTTCTGGTACCTCTTTACAGTGATTTCGTTAGTTTCACTATCATTTGGGAGTGTAGCTGTGCAGGAGCA
This sequence comes from Microcaldota archaeon, assembly GCA_030040595.1. Classification (GTDB taxonomy): domain Archaea; phylum Micrarchaeota; class Micrarchaeia; order Micrarchaeales; family CABMGC01; genus JAKAVK01. The sequence goes on along the minus strand of JASHTL010000055.1, from coordinate 2,987 downwards.
GAAAAGCTTTTTGGACGTAGCCAGGCGCTGGTGTATCTCGAGCCCGCACATAAATCCCTTCTCCTTGTACCCTGTCTTGCTGGAAGCCATGTGCCCACCTAATCAACGAATTCATCGTAAAGAGTCCTCTCGGTTATCTCGCCTGCGATGTTCTGATTCAGCATTGCCTTTGCCTTTTCAGGTTTGTAGTTCCCGAGCAGCCAGCCAAGCTTCACGTATGCCACTTCAGGCAGCATGTCCTCGCAATAGACGACGCCTGCCTGGCCAAGCATGCGTAATGTCCTATACACGTTCGAGTTGACCCTGCCGTAAAGACACTGCGATGTCATCCCAATTACCACTCCGTTGTCTATGGCGTCGGTTATCTCAGGCAGCCAGGACTTTTTTTTATCTTCGGTGAGATTTGGCACGTGTCCAAGGCCTGTGCCCTCTATGATTATGCCATGGTACCCCTTGCCGCAGTAATAGTCGATTATTCCCGGATCCGATCCTGGATACGCCTTTACAAGAGCGACAGCGTTATCGAATTTGGCGTTTGCCTTTACCTTGCCGCTCGATCCGGTTTTTCTGTACCTGTCGTTGTATGTGATATCGCCTTCAGAGTTAACGAAGGCAATGGCCATGGAGTTCACAGGCCTGAACGCGTCCCTTCGCGAAGTGTGCATCTTCCTCACCTTGGTGCCCCTGATGAAATGGCATTTGTCGTCGGAACTGGTGCTGTGCATGCATATGCCCACTTCTGCAATGTCTGATTTTGATGCGAGGTGTGCGGAGCATACCAGATTCAGGAACCCGTCGCTGGAGCCGCGGTCGGAGCTCCTTTGCGCGCCTGTGAGTACAACAGGGCCTGTGAGCCCTTCAAGCATGAAGCTGAGTGCAGCAGAGGCGTAGTGCATCGTGTCGGTTCCTATGGTGACTACGACACCTTTAGAACCTCCGTTCAGGGCCTTTGCAGCCTCGTCGGCCATCACTGCCCAGTTGCCAGAGACCATATCCTCACTGGCCACGCTAGATATCTTTTTCGTGTCTACGTTCGCTATCCCTGCAAGCTGCGGCACCTCGTCCAGCAACTCATCGGGTTTTGTAAGGGCATACACTCCTCCGGTCTTGTAATCTACCTTGTTACCTATGGTGCCCCCCGTGTATAGGAGCGCTATTTTGGATAGGTTTTGCAGAGGCCTCTTTGCCTGCTGCCTCTGTTCCGGCGCACGCTCGGCCTTTGCAATCTTCTCGATCTTTGCTCCTTTTATTTCTATACCGATGTTGTACCCGTCGTTCTGCTTGATAACCAGGACGTTCTCGTCACCTGCCTCGGTCCTCGGCATCACTATCCCCTCATACGCTTCCTTTCCCTTGGTCACGCGCACGCTGTCCCACAAATTTATCCCACGTGCCTCCAACTCCTTCTCTATTTCTTTGCCGTACATAGCACCATTGTGACGGATAGTATTGAGGAGTGCGGCATTAATAAGTTACGGTGCCGTGTAGGTGGAGTACCACGTGCCGGAATATGCAACCCCTGTTGTCGTGCCGTTGTCGCCGTTGCCGCTGTAGTCATCCGCATTGCCGTCCAGCGGCCACCAGCCGATTATGTGCTGAAGGTCTACAGGGACTCCTCCTATTCCTTCATAGTATAGCTGGCTTACTGCGTTAGAGGTAAGGGATATGTTGTATAGCTGAACGTTTGCAATCTTGCCTTCAAAGTAGTTACCCTGGTATGATATGTTGAACGGGGAATACGAGTCTCCGGTCTGGGAGCTGCCCGAGCACTGGGTAAGCGTCTGTTTCGCGCCGTTTATATATAGCAGGAAGTTGCCGGCGTATGATCCGCCGTTATTCATTACAGCTGTGACAAAGACCCACTTGTTGGCAATCGGCAGGGAATTTATTCCGTAGAGGTCGCCGTTGCCGGTGCTGAGACCGAAGCAGCTGTCAGACGAAGGGAAGGCGAGCTCATACTTGTCCGCATCGGACCCGCTTCCCTCAGCCCAGGTCACCTCGCCGGAATTCCCTGTCCAGTACATCCAGAACGAGACCGTGTCGTAAGTGCTTACTGCCGTCTGGATTGAAGGATCGGGCCCTGAGATGTACCCTTGGCCGCTGAACTGGGCTACGTATTCAGGGATAAGGTTGCTGCATACGCCCCGATAGCTTATGTATGCGGTGGTGTTTGGCCCCTCAGGCCTTGAGATCAGGCATCCTCCAGGCTGCGCCTTGGCTGCTATGGCATAGGGATTGAATATGCCAAGGTAAAACAGCACTGCCGAGACAACCGCGATAACCACCAGCGCCCACGCATATGTGGTCAGGTACTCCACCGCAGACTGCATCTTCTGGTCCATCGTACTCTCTGTGTATACGTTCATTGCAAGGATATAAAGTTTTGTAAGCCGTGTGGCTTTGCCTGTGATTAAGGTTTTAGCCTTTGCGTTTGCAATAGGATCATGGATCATGCCAGGATACTTTATGCCGATGGCGACGGCGTAGGCCCGGAGATAGTCAGCGCAGCAAGGCACGTCATCGACGCGGGCATGAGAAGGGCCTATGGCCGCAGGAAGGCAATAACGTGGGAGGAAGTCTATATAGGCAGCAAGGCGCTGAGCAGGTTCGGCAGCAGGATGCCAGAGAGCTCGGTTAGGAGGATAAAAGAGGCCGGGGTGCTCCTCAAGGGCCCTGTGGAAACGCCGGTGGGCAGGGGTTACAGATCCATCAACGTCTTCCTGAGGCAAGAGCTTGATCTTTATGCGAATGTAAGGCCTGTGAAGCACATTAAGGGAGTGCCGAGCCCGCTGGCAGATCCGAAACAGGTGGACATGGTAATCTTCAGGGAGAATACCGATGACCTATACACCGGAATCGAGTGGCCATACAGGAGCGCCGGAGCGGCAAAGCTCAGGAAACTGATGCGCAGCGGCTTGGGAGTGGACCTAGAAAGCGATGCTGGTATCGGGATCAAACAGATAAGCAGGGCGAAGACAGTAAGGATA
>JASHTL010000054.1 GCA_030040595.1 Microcaldota archaeon | reverse complement strand
GTCTTTGTAGACATATACGTGCTTAACTACGACGGCAACCTCTTCGACTCAAGCACCCTTGCCGCTACCACTGCATTGCTGGGCGCAAGGATGCCCAAGTACGAGAATGAGGAAGTCATAAGGGAGGGCAAACTCGGAAAACTGCCCACTGCAAACATAGTTACGTCGTCCACGTTCGCCACAATCTTGAACAAGCTCATGCTGGATCCAAACGGAAACGAGGAGCTCTTCATGGACGCAAGACTCACCATTGCGACTGACGAGAACAATGTCAGGGCAATGCAGAAAGGCCTCTCAGGAGGATTTTCCATCAAGGATGTGGACCAGCTCATGGATCTCTCGCTCGAGAAATCCAAGCAGCTGAGGCAGTACATAAAGAAGGCTATAGGCGAATAGCATGTCAAACTCAACTATACGATACGGAGTCGGCCTGAGGAAGAGGCATGAGGCCGTGTCCAGGGACAAGAAGGCGAGATACAAGTGCGATGTCTGCGGAAAGACTGCCGTGAAGAGGGTCAGCACCGGAATATGGCACTGCAGATACTGCAACGCCACATTCGCCGGAGGAGCGTACACGCTCAAGACTGCGGCAGGCGAGACAGTGAGCATGATACTCAACAGGAGACTTGAGCAGGGAAGATAGCATGGTAAGGATAACATTCGAGCCTACAAACGAGGTCGTGATACACGACGTGGTATCGGTAGGCGTAGACGACCTGCTTAGGGAGAGAGTCACACCCGCAGGAACGATGCCGTTATACTGGTGCAATGGAATCCTGTTCAGCTTCTCGTCCCTGCCGCTTACCGACGAGATAGTAAAGGACTACGTGCGCGGAAAGATCCACTGGCTCGAGGTCCACTACACGAAGATGCCCGATTACAAGCCCGTGCTCTCGCTGAACGAGGAGGAGTACAAGGGCACTGTGAACGTCAGGATAATAGACACAAGCAGGAGCAACGTCCACAGCGACCTAACAAAGTGGCTGAAAACCTTGAAGTAATCTTAATAAAATCCGATCGAGAGTATGATAACATGCCATACGTATGCCTTCACTGCGGAAAAGAGGTAAAGAGCCTTGAGAAGTTCATAAGGTGCCCCTACTGCGGGTACCGCGTGCTTGCGAAGAAGAGGTCATCGCTCGCAAAGACTGTTTCTACCGATTAATCCATCCAAAGTTGACAAAAGATTCAAGAAGGAGAAAACCGACCAATTACATGGTACATCCATGGTAGAAGGAACAGTTCGCAGAGGCAGAGTGTTTCCTGGACCCGAAAAAGACGCTCTCCTGACCGAAGCCATAAGAACAATAACTCCTCTAGCCGGACATATGGCCATCACAACTACCAGTGGCGTTATAATAATCACCAGTGTAACGCCCCGATGGAGATTGCAAGCCCGTAACTCAGATCCTAAGACAAACATATACTTCATGGATGATGATGCTCTCTGGTTGAAATGGCCTTCGCATAAACGGGAACTACAGCCAGTTTTCATTGGTGGCGCAATTAAGCTAACAACATCATTAATATTTTATAAGTTCGGAAGGACTTCGGGACTCAGCAGCCTGGCAGATAATGATCCTGATGCGGCATACGCCAAAGCGCTATTGGGGGGGCTCGCGAGAGACATGCAAAGAAATCCTGACAGATACTCGGTATCATACGATATCGTATGACCCTGTTCTATAAAAATCTAAGGCAGACTGGGATTTGAAGCTTATTGCATCAAAACGGAATGCGCTTATGAAGAGACCATACCTGGCAAAGGCCGTTTCTATAGACTGAAAAATCAGAGGTCGAGATCAGGCGCAGGTTCAGAGCTCCTTGCTCCTGCAGTCGACTTCACTACAACCCCTTCGCCTATCTTGCTTACCCTCTCGAAGGGTATGCTGTTCTTTAGGAAGTCGCTGCGAAGGTTGCTGCTCCTGACAAGTTCGTCTATCCTGTTAAGAAGAATGTGCGACACTGACGATGTCGAGAGGTCTATTATTACGCCTTTGACCTCGCCAAGTACGCCACCGGCAGTAGATATTACCCTCTTCCCGTACAGGTCTGAGATCCTTAATGCCACCAAATCACTTCTCTATTACAAGCCTGCTTATCTTTTTCGATGCGAAAATCCTGACTATATACTGGTTAAGAGTATTTATAAAAGCGTCGTTATCCTTCTCCTTTTCGGCAAGCTCGTCCTTCTCGAACATCTCCGGGTTCGATTCCACAAGGTGCCGTAGATAGGAATCGCTGATATTGTAGAAGCGCTTCTTGCAGGATGAGCATGCGAAGATCGGCACTGTGGGTATCTCGTCTATCTCCTCTGGTTTCTTGGAATCCAGCTCCCTGACTATTCTGCCTCTGCATTCCGTGCACTTGGCACGAAGCTCTATACCCTCGTAATTTCCCACGTCGACTATCTCTGTCTTTACTTGTGCCCCCAGATACGCGGAGAGCACAGGCCCGGCGGACCTCTCGTTTGAGTATGACTGGCTTATTACCTCTCCAGAGTCGCTGAACTGGGTTACAAGAACACCTTTCTTTGTAGGTTCAGCTATGCATACGCGCTTTTTTCCCTCTACCGTGTAGATCGATGTCTTGTGCCTGTTGTCCGGGCTTCTGTATACCGTAAGTTCCTCCATTCAATCCTTATTGACTATGTACATCGAGATGTCCTTCTTGGTTACCCTGCTCCTGTTCTCCTTCTTCGCATTCTCCACCGCGAACCTGGATATGCGCTCCGCCTCCTGCTCAAGCATGCTTGCAAGTGCATCTGCGCCGTCGTCGGTTATGCTCGCGGCGAAATGGCTCTTAACAAGCTGCTTTATCGCATTCCTCGGTATTTTCGCCATTAAATCAGCACTCAAGATCCTCATCACAGGTCAGAAGATTGAGCTCATCACAATGGTATTTGCGCAAGAAAGGTTATAAAACAAGCATCGGGCACTGAGGGAGCCACTATTACGCAATGAGCAACGTATGCCACCGCCATATTTAAATAAGTGCCCTGGCATATTTCATAGTGATTCCTATGATAGAGATAACGCAAGATAATTTTGAGGCAGAGGTAAAGAAGTCCGGCGTTCCTGTAGTCGTCGACGCATGGGCCGCATGGTGCGGGCCTTGCAGGGTATTCAGTCCCGTATTCGAGGGCCTGGAGAAGGACTTTACCAAGAAGGTCAAGTTCGCGAAGCTAAATGTAGATGACAACCCTGACATATCTGGAGAATACAACATAATGAGCATACCTACTGCTCTTCTTTTCGAGAAAGGGAACGTAAAGGCGATGTCAGTCGGGGCGCTGCCAAAGGAAGACTTCAAGAAGTGGCTTGAGAAAAACCTCTAGACGTTGGCATCCACGTCTTTTCATCTAAATCTCCTCCCAGCTTATCCGGAGATTTAGAAGCGGTTATTCCTGATTCATAAACTATCTTGAATACCCGCAGGAACGCTTCGGTAAGTGCCTGTATCCCAGTCCTCTCCTTCCCTGACATTTTCTTGCCCACAGGGCATCCTAAACCAACAGCGCTGCTGGATTCAAAATAATAGTCGAACGTTCCGGATCTTCTCAGAGTGTCGAGATCTTTGATAAAATTGCCACTAAGCGTCAGTCTCCCATCGCCATCAGTTTCTAAGATCCCGGGTATGTAGCCATTGTAACGAAGAAGCATGCCCATTAATCCGAAAGGCATAGCCAAGGAAAGCCTGTTTGGAAGCCCATCTCTGGTTAGAGCCTCAATAGCCTCCACAGGGTTTTCAAATCCCGGCACTTTCTCCACGGTTAACAACCTGAAACTGTCACCAACTGAGCCCACTCCGTCTGAAATCAGACCTTTGTAAAGACCCAGGTCAAGTTTAATCTTGGTCTTAAAACCGCTAATCGTTTCATCTATGACATGATCAATCGCTGCAAGATCCGGTACGGTATTGCCAACAAAACCGGCCGTATATGCGAGGCTCTTTGCAAAATCGGCGCCATAGTATCCCAACGGCGCATTCATCAGCCACTCCTCTTTTCCGTTAGGATAGCGCCCTGCAACCTCGTACATCCCGGAAAGTTCACCAAGATTGATGGTACCTGCTTCAAGCTTTACACGGCTTGCAGCCATATACAAGTCGCCTGTAGGCTTGACATACGGTTCATGCGGTTTATTCGTGCTTCCAACATAGCCTTTGAGTATCTCCTCTGGGGCTTCAGATTGCACTGTCCTTGCAATCTCAAAGCATAACGGGGTAAGCCTATCCCTGAGGATATTGACAATCTCCCGCTTCTTCAAAACCTCATGCGCTTCTCTTCTTGTCTGGCCATTAACCATAAAATCATCCTTGTTCTATAACTCTCGCCGACTCCACAACTCCAGACTTATGCATAATCCTGAACACATGCATAAATGATTCAGTGAGCGCCTGTATGCCAGTCTTTTTCTCTCCTGCGATCTTCTTTCCCACAGGACATCCCAAACCAATGGCACCGCTGCGGTCCTTGTATTCTTCGAGGAACTCTTTCCTTACCGTTCTTACATCATCGATAAACCTGCCGCTTAATCTTAACCTACCGTCCTCTCCAACATCCAAGACCCCGTTCATATAATTACTACGTGCCTCAAGTTTACCCAGTAGTCCAAAAGGCATGACCAATGAGAGTTTATTAGGAAAACCTCCCTTAGTAAGCGCCTCCATAGCACCCAACGAATCTTTGAATCCTGGGACTTTTTCTGCAGTGAGCAAGACGAAACTCTCCCCTATCGATTCTATCCCGTCATTTAAAATCATATAAACAACCTCAAGTTCTGTGCTTTTTAAAGCGTTTCGATACCTTGCTGATATGGCTCTTTTCTGCTCTTCGCTTATCACATCTCTTGCGATTGCTTCAAAAAGTATTGATGTAACTGCAAGAGTCTTTGCAAACTCTTCACCATAATATCCTATCCTTACAGAAGCATAACTGGGGTCCCACATCCTTGAAACAGGATAATCAGAGTATTCTAATCGTATATTATACCCGCGTGGAAATGCCGTTGTGCTGACTCCATTTAACGGTTCAATGCCATAATCCCTGCACTGATATATACGCAAATCAACAGGTATTCTTTCCTCTGACCGCACAACCCGCGAGATAAGAATACACGTGGGAGTGAACGCATCCCTGAGCGCATTAACTAAGGCTCTGGTCTCCAATGCAGGACAGGCCTCTGTACTTCTCTGTGCATTAACCATCAAATCATCTTAGTCCTATAAAACTCGCTGAACCCTTGACTTCAGACTCATTGTCTATTATCCTGAACACGTGCATAAACGCATCGGTGACATCCTCTACCCCTGTTTTTTCTTCTCCTGGAACCCTCCTTCCCATCGGACACCCTACACCTACTGCTGCGCTCAAACCATGATATAGCTTGAAGTATGCTTCACTCGCCCTTGCTACCACGTCATCCCGAAATCTTTTACCTAGCCTTAGTTCTCCATCCTCCCCGGTCTCAAGAATGTCGTGTACATAATAACCGCCAAGCATGAGCCTGCCCATTAATCCGAAAGGCATCATCAAAGATAGCTTATTTGGGAATCTCTGCTCCGTGAGAGTCTCCAGTGCTTCGAGGTAGTCGGTTGTTCCAGGAACTTTCTCCGCAGTAAGCAGAGTAAAACTGTTGCCTACTGATCTTATACCGTCAAAGAATATATGATGCGACGTGCCGTTACGACCAAGGTCCGTTGACTTAATCAGCGAGGCATGCTCTCTGCCTATGTGATCGAGCATATCACCGATCAGCCTGGAGCAGCTATATGTTAACAATGCGGTGGTAACTACCATGTTACTTGCAAGTCCCCATCCGTAATAACCCCCATACGGCACAAACTCATCCACAACCGGCCTCCGCCCCAGAACACGCGCCTCCCCATCGAAGTCTCCCAAATTAAGACCAGTCAAAGGATGGCCAGTGAATAGGCGAGGATCCATCGGATCCTTCTTAGACGCATGCTGTTTCATGGTCATGGCGTGTTCTTTGCGAATGTAATTTAGAGTATCGATGCTGACTTCAGATTCTACACGTTCTCTGAAAACCCTGCAAAGTGGATCAAACAGATCTCTGAGTTCCAGCGCCACCGCTCTCCTTTCCAATGTAGAAAAAGCCTCAGTATGTCTCTGGATATTAACCATAATATCATTATTCTGGGAACCAATCTGTGAACCCGTATTCGTCGATTATCCTTAACACATGCATAAACGCATCTGTGACCTCCTGCACGCCAGTTCTCGCCTTCCCAGAGGCCTTCCTCCCTACCGGACACCCTACTCCAACTGCGTTGCTCAAGTGTTCATAGTGCCTAAAGTATTTACCATCCACACTGGCTACATCGTCACGAAACCTTTTGCTTAGCTTAAGTTCCCCGCCTTCTTCACTTTCAATGGGGCCATGCATATAATGTCCGGTGGACATAAGGTCTCCCAACATCCCGAATGGCATCATTAAAGAGAGCTTATTGGGAAATCCTTGCCTGGCCAATGTCTCAAGTGCTTCCATATGGCTGCTTACCCCAGGTACGCCCTCTGCAGTCAACAATGAGAAACTGTTTCCTACCGAGCGTATGCCATCAATAAATATGTAACTTAGAGAAACCTTAGACTTAGAACTGCCAAGGTCTAATGGTTTAATGAGCAAAGCATGCTGCCTTGCAATACTACCAATCATATCCCCTATCAGTTGCGAACAGCTATGCGCTAACAGGATCTCGGTAGCCACCAGATCCTTTCCAATCTGGTCCCCATAGTGGCCTCCATACGGTGCCCGCTCCTCAAATGCCGGATTAAGACCATAAGCCCGATAATCACCTTTGAAGCTTCCCAGGTCAAGCCTAGTGATCGCATTAAACATTCCCAACTTACTAAAACCAGTCGGCTCCATGTATATACGGTACCTCTTAAGGATGTCGTGGAGAGTGTCAATGGTAACTTCCGATTCGACCCGTTCCCTGAAAACCCTGCAAAGCGGATCAAGGGTATCCCTGAGTTCCAGCGCCACGGCTCGCCTTTTTGCCATATGGTCTTCCCCGTTCCCTATGTCTCTGTTTATAACAGCCCTACGGCTTGCAGTAAGTGTCATTTTATATCGAATATATTCTACTTTTCGTGGTACTTAAAGTTTCTCTGAGAAAGCAACAACCTAAAATGCGTTTGTTATTTTGTCTACTCCCTCTGCCAATATCACCGTAGCCCTGGCCATGACATCCTGAAGCCGGCTCTCTCAAAAAGAATAATTAATCTTCGTCTCCCATACCTATTGCTGTTGATGGCATATGCCTATAGAATTACTCAGGGGCATGAGGGACTTCAGCCCCGAAGAGGCAATAAAGCTAAGGGAGATAATCTCTAAGACTGAGGACGTATTCAAAAGGTTCGGATTCTATCCGATAGAGACGCCGAGTCTTGAGAGTACGGAAGTGCTCAATGCAAAGGCGTACGGCCAGGAGGCCGAGAAAGAGGTGTACTCCTTGGATGGAGGTACGTCTGGCCTGATATACGACCTGACTGTGCCTCTTGCGAGGTACGTCGCCATGAACAGGGACATAACCATGCCTTTCAAGAGGTATCAGATAGCAAGGGCATGGCGAAGGGACGAACCGCAGAAGATGCGTGCGCGCGAATTCGTGCAGGCTGACATAGACATAGTAGGAAGCGCAGAGCCATCAAGCGAGGCCGAGGTCATAGCGGCAACAGCGCTTGCGCTGGAATCCATAGGTACCATGGATTACACGATAGCCATCAGCAGCAGGGTAATACTCAACGCGATACTCAACCAGTTCGGCATTCCCGAGGCGAAGCGCACTCCCGCAATCATGATAATAGACAAGCTCGGGAAGATAAGCAGTGACGATGCCGCAAAGCAGATCGCAGCGCTGGGCGTTGAGAGGAAGATCGCCGAAGCTGTGCTCAGCTTCATAGGCGAGGAGATGGCGAACGAGGAGAAGCTCAAGAAGATAGCAGTAAGCTCTCCGGAAGTGAAAGCGGAGTCGGACAGGATCGGCATCATAATCGGGATGCTCTCCAACTACCACCTTAGCGGCAATATCATTGTAGACTTCTCGCTGGCGAGGGGTCTTGGCTATTATACTGGCACAGTATGGGAATTCGTGGTTATGCAGAACAAAAAGCGACTGCCCACGCTCGCAGCAGGAGGAAGGTACGACTCGCTGATAGGCATATACTCGAAAACGCAGGTGCC
>JASHTL010000007.1 GCA_030040595.1 Microcaldota archaeon | reverse complement strand
TACGTCCAGCCTGGAAATTACATAGCCTCTTTCAACCTGACTGCTTACGGAGAGACGGTATCGGCCAACGAGCCGGTGCAGCTCCTCAACGCAGCCGCGATAAGCATAACAGGGGCCAGCATAGCGTCACCGGTGACCCAAGGTTCGCCAATCTCCATATTTGCCAATTTCTCGAACATAGGCCAGCTTGCGTCGGGAAACTTCACCTTCTATGTTAACATAACGGGCCCGTCCACAAATGCGCTGCTCATTTATACCCTGCCAGGCCTGAGCCCGGGAGGCATGGAGAACCTTACTGTGTCAGTGCCAGGGTACTCTCAGGCAGCAGGCACATATTCCTACAAAGCGTACGCCGTATACGGGAATAACACGCACACAAGCATTGCAAACGGAACATACGTGGTGAACGTGCCTGCAAGCACGACTTCAAGCAGCGGCCCGCCTCCTGCAGCCAACCTGTCAAGTATCATGATAGTTTCGCCGGCACAGACCCAGATACTCTACGCGCCGGTTTATACATCGCTGACCCAGGGCAGTTCTGCTCTTGCGCCGATAGTGTTGCAGAACGTCGGCAGCGTGGTGGAGGATGTCAACCTCAGCATACCTTCAGCATACAGCAGCATGGCCACGTTGTCCACAGGCAAGCTGGTCATACCGCCGGGGCAGAGCCTCTCCGCCACGGTTGACTTCTCGCCTCCGGCAGGCACAGCTCCAGGCGTTTATGTTATACCGGTAAACATAATAGTACTGCAGGACGGCAATGTGATTGACCCGGAACGCCTCGTGTTCTACGTGTACAACAACACTAACCCTTTCACAGGAGTAACAAGCCAGATAACCCTGCTGGACAACGGAAACATAGCCCAGGGCACGGTGAGGGCCACAGCTTATGCAGGCATAGAGAATGCCACACTCGAGACGCTGCTGCCGACCAGCATAGCGCCAAGCGAATCGGACATATCGTCATACGGGATACCAAGCAATATCACCGAGCAGAATGGCTATTACGTCATAAAGTGGTACGTAGGTAACCTGAGCGCCGCAAGCAGCGCAGTTGCGTATTACGAGATACTAGATCCGAATCCGGCACTGCTCGGCCTGCCTATACAGAACATGCTAACCGTCAGCTCAGCCGTGTCTCCAACGCAGCTGCTGATGCCGATAAACTTCGCCCTGCCAGAGTTCTATTCCAACTCCACAAACCAGCTGGACATCGATGCCCTCTACACCGGAACCACGCCGCAGGATGTTTACTTCTACCTGACAGGGCCGCCAGGCGTGCCGATAGTCAACAGCTCGCGGGTTGTACTTGCGCAGCCAAACCAGTTGCTTACGCCCAAGTTCAGCGTCCTTACCAATTCCACTACTGGCACGATGATATTCTACGCTTACGTAATAACGGCAGGAGCCAACATCACGTACACGCTTCCGATCAGGGTCGTGACAAGGAACGGGCAGCTCTCTCCCCTGCCAGTGTCGCCCAGCGGATCCGCTCTGTCAGCGCTGAAGTCCGACTACACCTATGCAGGTGCCGCACTGCTCGTTATAATAGTATTAGTAATAGCATTTAGGGGCCGTGGAAGGAGGGGCGCAAGATACGACAAGGAGCGCGCGAACAGGCTCGTCATGATGCGTGAGAGGATAAAGCGCGAGATGGATCAGCATGGATAAGCCTTTCGTTATAAGAGTATCGTCGCAGAAAGGGGGCGTGGGCAAGACGACAGTAGCGGTTAATGTTGCGGTAACGCTGGCGAAGCGGGGATTCAAGACTTTGCTTGTGGATGCTGACGAGGCAAACCCGAGCGTGGGTCTGCACCTGGGCTTTGAGGATGCAAAGATAGGCTACCTTGATGTGGTCAGGAACCGTGCGAAGTTCGAGGAAGCGATGTTTGTGCATCAATCAGGGCTTTATGTGCTCCCCGGCAAGGTGGTCACTGAAGAAGTGCCTACGGAGAGATCGCATTCGGTGAGATTCATGTCGCAGGCGAACAGGGCCGGATACGACTTTGTGGTGATAGACACTGCGCCAGGAATACAGGTCTCTGGCATGGGATATGACGTCGACTACGGCCTGATAGTCACCTTCCCTTCGGTGCCTGCATGCGCAAGCGCAGTCAGAATGTCCGAGATATTCAAGAAGCACGGCGTAAGGCATGGATTGGTTGTGAACATGGTGACAGGAAGGAATTACGAGCTCCACATAAAGGAGATCGAGGAGATGTACAACGGCAGGGCGCATGCAGTCCTGAGCGAGGACGTGACGGTTCCAAGGAGCATAAATGCAAATACACCGGCATGCATTTACAAGCATAACTCCAAGTTCTCCAGGAACATAGAGGCTCTGGCCTCATCTATGATAATACTCTCAGGCAGAGAAAGCACGCATGTCCCGCGCCAGCCATTCTGGCATAGGCTCTTAGGGCGCTAGGCAAGTAATATATTTCTTTTTAACTTATTCCTCAACGGTGAGCATGCTGCAAAAGAGGGCGCTGGTAGTAATCCTGTTTTTACTTGCATTTGTATCGATGCACATGTACGTTTTATACAGCGGCACCGTATTTGAAGGAGGCGGACATGGGAGGAGGGCCAATGCGAGCACCCTGACTGCGAATGCGCAAGGAGCAGCTGAAGTTGCATTTTCAGGCAATGGCACCTCCACATCTAATTCAACGTCCGCATTGAATTCGACTTCTGCATTGAACTCCTCTACGACGACTATCAATGCTACGTCCGCAGTGGTAAATTCCTCCTCAACCACCACAACGATACCATCAATCACCGTTAATGCAAACAATTCAAGCGCAGAACCGACAACAACATATAACGAGTCAAATACGACAACTACGTCGGCGCCTACAACAACTCTTAATGCCACTACTTCGTACAGCACATCAAGCAGCACGACCCTGCCAACTACAACTGTGGGCTTAAACCAAACAAATATTACCGATCTGATAGAAAATCAGAGCCTCATCTACAACTCCAGCATCGTCAGCGTAAACCAGACGCTTCAGTTTAATTATTCAGAAGCGAATAGCACCGAAATCTATAACAGCAGTCAGATTTCCGCAATAATAGATAATGCGGAGTCGGCCGCAAGCGCGGGAAGCGCGGACATACAGTATGCAAGTTCACCCATAGTGGTCCCATACGGGCTTATCAAACAGGGAGGCATACCTACAGCAACAGGCTCGCATATCGTTGGTGAGGAGAACAAGAACCACGTGTTGGCAGTATATGATGTGGAGATAAAAAAGGCAACCCCCACGCTGGCATATTCCGTTGCCGGAGTAAAGGATTCCATAGGCACCCAGCAGAAGCCAGTAGTGGTATACGTTCCAATACTTGACGGCAGATCAACATACAACCTCTCTGTCGGGCTGAGCGCAGCATTGCTCAACAGCTTGAACCTGAGTTATAGCCTAAAACTTTCTGACGGCAGGGTCCTGGAATCTGCAGATATCCATGCATCAAACGTAAACAAGACGCTGAACTTGATAGGTCTTCCCACAAACGAGAACATCACCCTGGTCTTTGACGCCCAGGGAAATGCAAACTATACCAGCGTTGACCCGGTAGTCATAGTGGTTCCGACAGAGATAGTAGCGTTCGTACCCATAACATTTACCAACACGCAGTCTTCTGCGATTGCTTCCGGCACAGAACTGCCCGTCAATTTCAACGCGTTGAGGTACCAGGCCTACGAATCCAATTCCCTTAACAACACGGAATTCTTCTTCCCTAACGGAATCATAATACAGTCCTGGATGGAAGGCAACGTGCTTAATGAATTGACACCTGCAGATCAGCTTTACCAGGCATCCAACGTCCTCTTCTGGCTGAACTACAGCTGGCCGAGCGGCTTCCTCCCCGCTACCACAGGAAGCAATACTATTTACATGGGTTTTGCAGCAAAGAACGTGCAGCTGTTTTCCATGCCAGTCGTAGGGGAGGCGCCGCAGCTCTCGTGCGCAAACCCTGCAGTGACAAGCCCATGCGGATCGGGTGGAGGAACAGCAGGGGTCTATGGGGAATACGACAATGCAAACGTGATGTTTCCGTTCTATGCCAACTTTACCGGTGGCGCGCTGCCTTCCTACATGACTGACAAGGCAGGCAGCGGCGGCTCGGTGGCAGTCGCCAACGCGCTTAAGATCACAACTGGCACGGCGAAAGCCGACAACGTAACAGTATCGGCAAACAAGACAGGTTATTCTGAGCCGCTGATACTTGACGCGTATCTTATATCGACTTCGGCAAACGGCACATACCTTTGCGAAGGCACGAGCACGACGAGCAAGGTGGATCTTGTCCTCGAGGATGATTATTGCAACAGGTACGGGCTTACACACGAGAACTTAACAGATTACAAGACATCCGGAGCCATAGGAACAGTATCGAACGTGGTGTTTACCCAGGCAGGCAATACAATAGATAGCGTAGCCTGGACTGCGACAGGGGCGGAGAAGACATACTTAGACTATGCAACCGAGATCACGTCCAGTAACACCGCCCAGACCATAGAGTCTAAGTATTACTTCGACATAGGAGTCGTGCACCATAGCGCGGCGGCAGTGCAGACAGTGCAGTGGATGAGGGCAAGGGAATATCCGCCCAGCGGCGTTTACCCTACCGTCTCGTTCGGCGGGACAGTTTCCAATACTATGACGGTATTGGTATCTCCTTCGGCATATCAGGCTTTTGATGTAGGACAGTCGCTAACGATAACTTATGCCGCAACCGTGAGCGGAGGCATAGTCCCGTACACATACAACTGGATAATAACGAACTCCATTGGGGGTGCAATTTTTAACAGCCTCGCGTCCACAAACTCCGATACCAATGCGATCTCGGACACGCTGGAAAACGTTGCAAACACATATACCGTGAACCTGATAGTGACCGACAACGGACTCCCTAACCCGCAGCGGATAACGGAATCGCTCAACATACTGGTGAACAATGCACTCTCTGTAAGCGCGGGCCCTGTGACGAACACCATAAGCCAGGGAGAGAATGCGATAGTCACCGGCACAGTGACTGGCGGAACATCGCCGTTTACATATCAATGGCTTGCCACCGCTGCGAATGGTAATACCTACAATTCCTTCGATGCAAACGCGTTGTGCGCAGGAACTACCGAGACTGCATTGTCGTGCAACTTCGCCACGAACAGCCTGACCACCGCAGGAACGTATGGATTCGAGTTGCAGGTAACCGACAGCGCAACAACGCAGGTTACACAGACGTCAAATCCGGTCAATGTCATTGTCATCGTGCCCCAGTGCGCCATAAGCCTTTCGCCAAATGCGCTGGATTTTGGTACGCTGACCCCAACTTCAAGCACAGCCACGCAGAATGTAATAATAGACACCAACAGCCAAGCTGCAACTGCAAACATACTTATATACGGTACAGACTGGATAGGCACGAACTCGGATTCGTTCGGGGTTAGCAATACCGCCTGGGCAGGCACTGCGGATGTGCCGTTTGCCGATGCAAACGCGCTAACTTCCAGCGCAGTGCTGACTCCCCTGACCGTCGAGGGGAGCGGCAGCGCAGATGTCTACATCGGCATAGAGGTTCCTCCAGGCGCATTAGGGGACATATACACGCAGAACATAATAATAGAGAACAGCTGCTAGGGAAAGTAGGGCTAAGCGAGCTAATAAATTGCTTTGCATCATAATGGAATAGCGACTGGTTCGATGCATGCTATACGGACGTTCTGTATCTTCATATTTTTAGCCATACTCAGCTGTATTTTCATAAACAGGCTCATACTCATAGCTGCATCAGACGCTCCAGGCATGGGGCACGAGCAAGCGCGCCGGTCTACGTCGTTGCTGTCAGGCCAATCAGGCATTTCGCGTGCGTCAGCGCATTATAGTGCATTCAAGGCAGGCTTGGGAAGCGTGGACCTGGTTCTGGTCCTTATGCTTGCGATTTGCATATTCATCGCCATTAGCTCAGGCCCGCGCATCGATATATTTAAAGCGAGTCCGCCAGCCACCGGAAACATGTCTAATGACACAGTAACAACGGCATTGATAAATACAACAAGCACAATGCCATTCGATACAAACGCCACAGGCACAACAGTCAATACAACAACTTCATCCAGCTCAACAACTACCGTACAGCAAAGCACTTCGTCAACTACCAGCATACCGTATAATTATAGCACGTTGAACGCCACTTCCCTGAACCAAACCATAATTGACGTGAAGAAAGGTTTTGGCAGGGGAATAGACATATGGAACGGAACCAGCGCATCCGGACAGACGCTAGGCGTGCAGCAGATAAACAACATGAGCCCAATTAGCAGCATACAAGCTTATGCTTTGATGCACAATTTCAGCAGCGAAATCAGCGGCGGAGAGGTTTCGGTAAGCAATTATACAGAGAACTTCTCGTACGGACAGGTCATGCAGAATGGCGCGCTGGTTGCTGCAGGCAGTAACCTCACATACGCAGTATATGGAACCGACGGAGTCCTATCGTTTGTCAGGGTAAACGTGACAAAGGCGGTGCCACAGCTGAGATACTCAATTGCCGGGGTGAGCTCAACCCAGGGCACGCTGCAAAGCCCCGAAGTAATACACCTGCCCGTCATAAACGGCAGGAAGACATACGCCCTCTCGGTAGGTCTATCCGCCGACTTGCTGAACAGCCTAAACCTTACCTATACAGTCAGGCTCTCGAACGGCACGGTGCTGACCGAGAACGCAACAAATGCAGGTACGCTGCAGAAGCAACTCTCTTTCCCAAGCATCCCAGTAAGCCAGAATGCCACCATTACATTCGACGCTCAGGGCAATGCCAATTACACCAGCATTGACCCAGTGGCGATAATCATTCCAACAGAAATAGTGTACTACGTGCCGATAACGTATAACAACCTGCAGTCGACAGCGGTGGCAACAGGCACCCCTCTCTACACGGCAGTGAATGCGCTTGCGTATAAGAGCTACTATACTGCCAATGTCAATAATGCGGAGTTCTTCACGCCAAACGGCATGCTTCTGGACAGCTGGCTCGAGGGAAACACTGCAAACGAGCTGCAGACAAGCAACCTCTATACATCTACAAACCTTCTTTATTGGGTAAAGGCACCGGCAAACTTCCTTGCCGCGAGTTCTTCCAATACGATTTATCTGGGATGGGCAGGCAACGTGGTAACCCCTGCGAATAACCTCCTTAGCAATACGATCACAGGAGTTGCGCCGCAACTTTTCGGTACTACCAATGCGCCAGGGCAGTACTATTCAGAGTACGACGACGGCAATTATGTATTCAGCTTCTATGATGACTTTTTCACGGCAAGCTCCCTTTCAAGCAAGTGGAGCAGTACCCATGGCGGCACTGTAACACTGGTAGTGAGCAACAGCGTTGAGATAGAGGCCACAGCCAGGCATCCTGCCGGAATAGTGACCGCAAGCAGCTACAGCAGCTATCCATACTGGTTCGAGGCCCTCTTGCTCTCCTCTTCGACAAGCAGCGCTGACAAGTATACGGGCCCTGAGGAGAGCACATCAAACACCTTCGGAACGGCGACAGACGAGTACGGATATGAAAACGGAGAGGGTACAATGAGCACCACCACGGCAGATGTCTACTCCGCATCGTTCGCAGCAAACGGTCTGGGGACCTTTACGAGCTTGTCCACTGCGGCTACGAGACCACAGGTACTTGGCGTGGCCTGGGCGGCAACGGGAACACAGAAGTACGAGTATAGCGCGTATACGACTTCCAGCGGCACCAATGGCCTGACCATAGGAAACAATTATTTCTCGCTGATCATAGCTAACACGACGACGTCTGAAGCGTACGATGCCTATTACCAGTGGGCGCGGGCAAGGATATACCCGCCTAACGGTGTCAATCCTACGGTCACTTTCGGCGGCACGGTCTCGCAGGTCATGTCTGTTTCATTCAACCCTCCCGGAAACCAGGTAATCGACCTGGGGCAAGCGATGACAGGTACCGCAACCGTCTCTGGCGGAATATCCCCTTACACATACAACTGGATCGTCACAAACTCCTTGGGCAGCAAGGTCTTCAACAGCCTTGTGACGAGCTCTTCGGCAAGCAATACCATTTCCAATACATTGGGAAAGACGGGCTCATATACGGTGAACCTTATAGTGACCGACAATGGATTCCCGAACCCGCAGCAGGTAGCGGAATCGTTCAACGTGCTCGTAAACAATGCGCTTTCAGTAAGCGTCAGCCCCGCGAGCAACACCGTGACCCAGGGTCTCACAGCCTATCTCACAGGCACCACAAGCGAGGGTACGCCCAGCTACGCGTACCAGTGGCTTGCCACCACAGCTAACGGAGATACATACAACTCACTAAACGCCAACGTACTTTGCGCAGGGACTAGCCAGACAACAGCAACATGCGACTTCGGCACCGGGGTCGGAACGCCGGAAGGCACGTACCACTTTGAGCTGCAGGTGACAGACTCTGCGACGAATCTAGATACAGTGACCTCAAACGCAGTAAATGTCATTGTGAACGCGCCACAGGTGTCATATTGCGCAGCTGCAGGGATTACCGGCAGCACCGCAGTCTCGACATCAAGCGGATGCAGCCTGTATTTCTGTGCCGGAAGCAATTATGGCTATACTATGACCGACGAGTGGAGCAATGACGTAGTTACCACATACGCGAGTTCAGGCAACCAGACATCCTCTACATGCACAGCCAGTGCGAGCCCCGACGATAACGATCAATCGGTAGGGATAATAGGCTTCAACGGGATAGATTTAGGAGACTACCAGATAATCAACTCACCAACTACATTCAACGCAGTTACCAGTTTCTCCTCGACGTATTCGCTGGGCAGCACGTCAGACGTGCTTATCATGGTCGCATGCGGCTATGACCCGTGCAACTCCGTTTCACTTCCGCCGGGTTGCACAACAGAGGTATCGGAGAATATAGGCACTGATCAGACAGGCACAGTTGCGATATCATATTGCAGCGATCAGGCCCTTGGTGCATATACGATCAGCGGAAGCACAGTCGCTAACCCTGACGCATACGTTTCAGTGGAAGCGGCCCTGATCGCCAATTCGCTTCCCACAGTCTCGCTGACCTTCTCGGACGGCAATTCCACAACCCAGGGTACTTCGGACATTGCGAACGGGCTCACGGCCGCAACCGGGGATACGGTAGAGATAGAATCTTGCAATGGCCTCGATTGCGGCACTCCGCAAAACATCATTGCCACTGGCAGAACGTCGGCGACGTTCGATTTGGCAGACCTCGCCGCTGGCAACTACGTCTTCGACGCATGCGACGTCAATGCGTTTGCCTGCTCCCCTGCCAATGCCGTTACGATAGCTCCGTTAGTGCAGTGCACCATAAGCCTTTCGCCCAACTCGCTGAGCTTTGGAACGCTTAATCCAACCGCAAACACAGCTACGCAAAATGTCATAATCGACACGAACAGCCAGACAGCTGCTGCAGACATACTGATTTACGGCACAGACTGGACAGGTATTGGGTCCAATTCGTTTGGCGTCGGCAACACAGTGTGGGCGGGTGCCTTGGACACTCTCTTTTCAGACGCAAATACACTCACGTATAGTGCAGTGCTGACAGGATTACAGGTAAGCGGGGATAGCAGCGCGAACGTCTACATAGGAGCTGGGGTTCCAGGCGGAGTTACCGGAGGCGCATACACCCAGAACATAGTCATAGAGAACAGCTGTTAGGGAAAGGAATAAAGAAGACTATGCTCCAATGAGATATACCACTTCCATGGGGTTGTGGCGTAATCTGGCAGCGCGGCAGGCTCCAGATGTTTAGAAAAGTCTATGAGCAGAAATGCGATGATGAAGATTTGGAGCGATGATTCGTGATCAGGCGTTACCTGCATGTCGGGGTTCAAATCCCCGCAACCCCAAACCGTGTGGTCTGATGGAGGACAGGCAATTCTACATAGGCGTCAAGGCGCTGATAACAGACAAGGAGGGAAGGATTCTCATCCTGAGGAAAGTGCCAACGCTGCCCTCGCACAAGTGGAAGCCGTTCTGGGACCTACCCGGAGGCAAGATCCAGGGCCAGGGGATAAGGGAGACGCTTGTCAGGGAGATAAAGGAGGAAGTTGGAGTGGACAGGATTAGAATAGGGGAGCTATTCGAGGCCGCACCGGCAAACTTCAAGATAAACGGGGGAAAGGACAGTCTCATGTTTCTAATTTACAGATGCACAATTCCTGAAGGAGCGAGGCTAACGCTAAGCGAGGAGCACGACAAGTACAGGTGGGTTACGCGCGATGAAGCAAGAGAGATGCTTGCTTATGAGTTGCCAGTGGAATCACTGGAGAGGCTCTAGGATACAAAAACTAAGATAGTGGAATAATTTATATAGCAGTGACCCGAACTCTATTCGTGAAAAACGCGTATATGGTAAGGGTATGCTCCACCAAGGGAGGGGTTGGCAAGACGACAATATCGGTCAACCTCGCAGCGGCGCTGCAGCTTCAGGGATACAGCGTTCTTCTTGTGGATGAGGACAGCGTCAACCCGTGCGTTGGCCTCTACGTAGGCCTGCCGGACATAAGCCTTGGCATCTTTGACGTTATGAAGGGAAAGACAGACATTAGGCGCGCCATTGTGCCGCATCCCACAACCGGATTGCATATACTGCCTGGAAGGCTGGGGTACGCGGGCAGGGCGCCCACAAAAAGGCAGGTGATTACCTTCTTCTCCAAGCTGAAGTCTCTTGGGTACGATTACGTGATAGTCGATACGCAACCGGGAATACCGTTCCCCGACAGCCTGAGCGCTTACGACGAGGCCCTGATAGTAGTGCAGCCGTACGAGGCAAGCAACCTAAGCGCATTGCGCATGGCCCGCGAGTACTCGAAGCGCAACCTCAAGGTAAACGTGATCGCGAACAGGGTGCGGGGGAAGAAGTACGAGCTGAGCATGCCGGAGATACAGCAGTTGTCTGAGGTGCACCTGATATCCGCGCTTCCGGAGGATGAGCAGGTTGCGATAAGCACGGCGGAGCACATACCCGTCTATGTGTATGACAAGCGCACTGGATTCAGCAAGGCCATATCAGACCTTGCGAACGTCTATACCTCGCGCGTCTCGTTCATAAAGGAGAGCCCTGCAGAGAGTGGCAGCGGTTTCTTTTCAAGGATAATAAGGAGGGGCTCGCGCGCCGGGCAGCGCTGATATACATTTATAACCCTTGACCGCGTCTAATTATCGTGGAGGAATCTGTATGAAGACCTACGGAGGTTCTGGAATAGCGGTGTTTGTAGACATAGTGCTTGCAGCTGTAATCGGTTTCATATTCAGCGCCTTTGGCACGCCGGCAGGCATAGCCATAGGGCTGTTTGCGCTCCTTGCCCTGCTCGGCATGTCGATAAGGGTCATAAGCGAGTGGAACCGCATGCCTGTTCTCAGGCTGGGCAAGTACAACGGCATTGTTGGACCGGGCTTCGTCACTATACTCCCATT
The DNA here is from genome assembly GCA_030040595.1 of Microcaldota archaeon. Taxonomy (GTDB): domain Archaea; phylum Micrarchaeota; class Micrarchaeia; order Micrarchaeales; family CABMGC01; genus JAKAVK01. Next base: position 5,559 of record JASHTL010000007.1, on the reverse strand, counting down.
CGTCGAGACCACGCCCAGCGTTCTCGACCTAAGGGTAATAAACACCACATTCAGCGCGGAGCAGACACTCACAAAGGACAACGTCCCTGTCAACGTTGACGCGATACTCTTCTGGCAGATAATGGATCCGGAGAAGGCAGTCCTTAACGTGCAGGCTTACGGCAACTCTGTGCAGCTCGCGGCGCAGACCGCGCTCAGGGACATAATAGGCAAGAGCACGCTCTCGGACATGCTTGCGGGAAGGGACATAATAGGCAAGGACATCGATGTGCTTATACAGGACCGCGTGACCGAATGGGGCATAAAGGCTATTTCAGTCGAGATACGCGACGTCAAGATACCGCAGGAACTGCAGGACGCGATGGCAAAGGTCGCCACAGCTGACCGTGAGAAGATGGCTAGGGTCAAGCTTGCGGAGAGCGAGTCCCTCGCAGCTGACAAGATGCTCGAGGCTGCCAAGAAGTACGAGAAGGACAGGTACGCGATGCAGCTTAGGTCGCTGAACATGATGTATGAGGTGAGCCTGAACGGCAAGAACCAGATCATCTTCATACCGACGGAGAGCAGGGGCATGAGCATGCCCACTCCGATAGGCCTGCTGGGGCTTGACGAGCTTGCGAACAGGCAGAAGAGGCGGAACAGGCAGCAGAAGTGACTCATCACTTCTTTTCCGCCAGCCTGTCAGGCATCTTGTAGATGTACCTCTTTCCGCGCATCGCTGAGGCCAGGGCTGCGATCAATGTAAGAGCCGCTGCAAAGTAGAGCACGGTATGCATGCCGTCCATGAAGGGCTTTGATATCAGGTTGGGGAAGAAACTGGTGCCCATTATCACATTCAGGTTTGCCGGTGGTATCGTAGACTGTATCGACTGTGGAAGGAGAGCGCCCATCGGGTTGGTGCCCAGCAGTGCTGCAAAGAGCGCTGATGTCGGGGGCAGCTTGGATATCTGGAGCGCAACCGACTGCGACACGTTTTGTGCGGACAGCCCGGCATAGAGGGTGCTGGGCAATGTGTATGACACGCCTATTGTGAGCACCGTGAAGAAGACGGCTATGCTCATCACATTGGAAACGTTCATCAAAGTGGCCCGCATGCCTGCCGAAACACCTCTGTATTCCGGCGGCACTGAATTCATTATCGCAGCCGTGTTAGGCGCTGCGAACATTCCCTGTCCAATGCCAAGCATGAATATGGTGAGCGCGAAGGGAAGGTAGGAGAAGTTTACGGGCATGCTTGCGAGTATTATGAATCCGGCTGCGTTGAGGAGCATGCCTCCTGTGGTGAATATCCTTGCGCCGTATTTGTCGGAGAGATATCCGCAGATGGGACCGGCAACAAGAAATCCCACGACAAGAGGTATCATTGCTATCGCTGCCTGGAGAGGCGTATTCTCGAAACTGACCCCGTGAAGGGGCAGCCAGATGCCCTGCAGCCAGATTATCAGCATGAATTGGAGGCCGCCTCTGGCTATCGCCGACAGTAGCAGGCTTATGAATCCGGCAGAGGCAGAGCGTATCTTGAATAGGGTGAGGTTGATCATCGGATCCTTGGCCTTGAGCTCTATGTATACGAATGCGGCCATCAGGGCGAACCCGGCCACAATCGCGGCTTCGACCAGAGGATTCGAGAAACCGGTCGACTGTCCATCAAACGGGAGTATGCCGTAGGTCAGGGCAAGGATTATCAGCGTCAGCGCGATGCCGAAAGTTATGTTTCCGGCTATGTCCAGATGCTGGTTCTTCCGTATCTGCGCGAGCTCATGCAGCGCCAGGTACGACCATATTGTTCCTATTATGCCTATCGGCACGCTTATCAGGAAGATGAGGTGCCAGTCTATTGAAGAGAGCACTCCGCCTATTATGAGTCCTGCTATGCTGCCTCCTATCGCTGCTATCTGATTGATCCCCATGGCCTTGCCTCGCTCGCCAGCAGGGAATGCGTCGGTTATTATAGCGGCGCTGTTTGCTATGAGGAAGCCTCCGCCAAGTCCCTGGAAGAGTCGCAGCACTATCAGCGAGATCACACCGGTCGTGCCAGATAGGAGGTATGACGAGACATAGAGCAGCGTTGACGCTGTTGCAAATATCAGGAATCCGAGGTTGTATATCTTGACACGGCCGTACATGTCCGAGAGCCTGCCGATTGTGACAACGACGATCGATGACATGATCATGTATCCGAGCAGGAGCCAGAGCAGAAGGCTGGAGTTTGACGCGATCAGCGGGTTCACGTGCAGGCCGTTGAAGATCGCTGGCAGAGAGATGAGCAGTATCGACCCGTCTATTGTAGCCATGGTAGCGCCCAGCGTCGTGTTAGATAGCGCTATCCACTTGTAGCTCACACCAAGTCTCGATTCTCGTTTTCTCTCGGCAGTGTCGTATTTTGATACGCGGGAAGCTCTAGATGCCATCAATTCATCGGAAGAAGAATTAAACTGCGTGCATTTAGCTGGAACAAACGCTTATTATAGGAAAACCAATGTTTATACGTGATGCCCTGGCAGTTTTATATCGATTTACCATGTTGTCCAAGGGCAAGCCGTTGCCCTGAGCCTGGCGCTCGCCTTATCAGGCCGGGTGGGTTTTATAATGCGTGCGCCAAATAAGGTATGATACTATGAGAGTCCTTGGAGTTGCGGCACACCCTGACGACCTTGACTTCGGGGCGTCGGGATCGTTCGCGAAGTGGGCCAGCGAAGGAGCGTCGTGCTATTACCTGATATGCACGGACGGGTCAAAGGGATCGGACGACCCGAAGATGACGGAGTCGAAGCTTGTGAAGATAAGGAGAGAGGAACAGCGCGCCGCTGGAAAGATCATCGGGCTTAAGGATGTCTTCTTCCTGGACCACAAGGACACGCAGCTTGTGGCAGATCTGACCCTGAAGAAGGAGATTGTGAGGCACATAAGAAAGATAAGGCCTGACATCGTCGTTACCATGGATCCGACACTGGTGTACTCGAAGCGCGGATACGTCAACCACACCGACCACAGGGCCGCCGGCCAGGCAACTCTGGATGCAGTATATCCAATGGCCAGAGACAGGCTCACTTTCAAGGAGCTGGAGAAGGAAGGGCTTAAACCCCACAAGGTGAAGACCCTCTACCTGATCAACTTCGACAACCATACAGAAGTAGTCGACATAGGCAAGACGATCGAGAAGAAGATAAAGGCGCTCTCCTGCCACAGGAGCCAGATCTCGGAAAGAAGCCTCGGCTGGGTAAAGCAGATGTCAGGAATGATAGGAAAGGAGAAAGGATACAAGTACGCGGAGGCATTCGTGAAACTCCAGTTTGACCGATGATCAAATGCCGCTAAGACTTTACAATTCCGGCAGCCTCAAGAAGGAAGTCTTCAGGCCTCTAAGGAAAGGCGAGATCTCAATTTACGTGTGCGGCATAACCCCCTATGATACGACACACCTGGGGCATGCATTTACATACCTCTCGTTCGACGCGCTGATAAGATATCTAAGGTTCAAGGGATTCACGGTAACGTACACGCAGAACGTCACTGACATAGACGACGACATACTCAAGAGGGCCAGGGAGCAGGACACAAACTGGATGGCCTTGGGGAACCTCTGGACAGACCGTTTCCTGAAGGACATGAAGAGGCTGAACATGGACATGCCTGAGCACTATGTGAGGGCCACAGAATCGATTCCAAAGATCACGGAGATGGTCTCCGTGCTTCTCAAGAAGGGATTCGCCTATAAGAAAAATGGCAATGTTTATTTCGACACGTCTAAGTTCCGCAGCTATGGCAATCTCTCGCACTTCAACGAGAGGCAGATGGAGATGCTGCTCAAGGAGCGCGGCGGAAACCCCGGCGATCCGAACAAGCGCAACAGGCTTGACTTCATACTCTGGCAGAGATGGAAGGGCGGAGAGCCGTACTGGAATGCGCCTTTTGGAAAGGGCAGGCCAGGCTGGCACATCGAGTGCTCTGCAATGATCAACCAGTACCTGGGAGAGAGGATAGACATACATGGAGGAGGAAGAGACCTGGTCTTCCCGCACCACGAGAGCGAGATAGCGCAATCAGAGAGCTATACGGGCAAGAGGCCGTTCTCAAGGTACTTCATGCACACAGGCATGGTGGTCTTCATGGGCGAGAAGATGGCGAAGTCGCTGGGCAACCTGGTAATGGTATCGGATCTGCTCAGGAGGCACTCTCCTAGCGCAGTCAGGTGGCTGATACTCTCGCACCATTACAGGAAGGTATGGGAGTACTACGGCGAAGAGATGGACGGCGCAGATGTCTATGCTCGTAAAGTGGACGGGTTGATGAAGGGCAAGGCCGACGCAGGCATGTCCGGAGTTGACAGAAGGATAGTGTCCGAGTTCGAGACGATTATGGATGACGATATGGACACGCCTGCTGCGCTAGATATGCTGGGAAAGATGCTCATTGACGGAAAGGAAAAGGATACTGCGCGCTATCTGCTTTCAGTCCTCGGATTCTGAGGTAAAGGGAGAATGTAAGATGGTTTTTAAACATAAAAACCGAAGATATGATTGATACAATGGCAAAGAGGAAGAGGATCAGGAGGAACGAGCTTCTAAGCGACTACCGCATGCTTGACAAGATGTCAAAGGAGCTGCGCGTGCACCAGAAGAGCATAAGGCAGATCAACAGGCGAATAGCAAGGAGTGTCGATGCTGATTTCAGGTCCGGCCTTGTCGAGAACCTTGATATAGTTGTATCGCACATGCGCAAGGCTGCCGGAGAGCTTGACAGGGCCAAGAAGGAGCTCAAGGGCATATAGGCATTGTCGCTTTTGGTGGCACTGTGAGAAGGCAGGACGTGGTGTTTCTTAACTCGGTATTCTTTGTCCTAGGCTTCAGCCTTGTCTTCTCTATACTCGGCCTCGCTTTCCAGACCATACTGCTCCACATTTCCTACAGCGCTATGAACGCCATCAGGCTGATAGGCGGCGCTGTGATAATAGGGTTCGGCATACTGCTCATAGCCTCGGCAAAGTACATCATACCTTTCTTCAGCGTAGAGCACAAGCTGCGCATAAGGCGCTTCAGCAACAGCTACATCTCATCATTCGCCTTCGGCATAGGCTTCGCCCTTGGATGGACGCCGTGCGTCGGCGCCATACTCGGCTCCATATATCTTTTCGCGGCCTCGTCTCCTGGAATAGGCTTCCTCCTGCTCCTTGCGTTCTCGCTTGGGCTTGGCATACCTTTCCTCATATTCGGCGCCTTTATATCGAAGCTCTCCAGCTTCCTGAAGAAGGCCGGGCCCTTCCTAAGGTACTTCAACGCGATAGGGGGTATTTTCCTCGTTGCCGTAGGAGTGCTTGTCGTCACAGGGTACATAGGCCTACTTGCAGTATTCCTGACAGGGCCGCAGGGCTCTGCCTCGCTTAGCACCCAGCTCAACTTCCTTATAGCGATGATCGCAGGATTGCTTACCTTTTTCTCTCCGTGCATACTTCCGCTGCTTCCTGCTTATATATCCTACATGGCAGGTACTACTGCAGAGGCTGTTAAAGAATGAAACTGAACCCGTACATCATAGTCTTCGGAGCCGTCGCGGTCATCA
>JASHTL010000053.1 GCA_030040595.1 Microcaldota archaeon | reverse complement strand
TTTCGTCAAGAACTACGCCCAGTCTACGGCAAACCTTGGTTCCCTGAGCATACGTCTCTCAACAATATCGAATTCAAAAGGCCTTCTCGTTGGAGACGAGACCACGGGATTCGAGATGGCAAGGATCACGGAGGGACTGGGGCTCTGACCCCAGAAATCCTTATATGCCTTACACGGCAAGTATCATTGGTGCAATTCATGGCAGATGATGATCCGTCGCAGCAGGATGTGCAGGAGGCAATGGCGCAGCTGCAGTACCTGCAGAGCGTGTACACGCAGAGATATGAGATACTCAGCGAGCAGATAACTGCCTACAACCTTGCAAGGGAAGCCGTGCTGAGGAGCGTCGATCTCATTGATCATGCCAAGTCGATAGAGAACTCGAACGTGCTGGTGAACGCGGAGGGGGGCACATACATCGAAGCCAGCGTAAAGAAGGTCGAGAGCGTGATGACTTATGTCGGTGCAGGCTACCTTGTGGAGAAGAACATCGCAGATGCAAAGGAATTTCTGGAGCAGGCGATTAAGAACAGCGAATCAGCAGCGTCGAGGCTTGTGAGCGAGCGCCAGAAAGTGGAGAAGGAACTTTTTGATATTTCGTACAGGATGGCCGCGTTCAGGCAATGACTATCTGCAACTGACAGGGCGGTGTTGACCTATGTTTGAAAGTCTTAAGAAGAAGTTCTCCAGTTTTATCGACTCGATAACAAAAAAAGAAGAGGAGACTGTAAAGCAGGAGGAAAAGAAGGAAGGAACGGATAAGACGGAAAAGGTAGCCTCTGCGCCGGAGCCTCCCATCGAGCCAAAGGCTCCTGTGGAGAAGGAACACGTTAAGATTCCTGACGCTCAGCCTCCAGTAAAGATCCATCGCGAGGAGCAGAAGCCCGCAATCAGGCAGCAGGAACAGAAAGTCACGCTGGGCACAAGGCTCAAGAGCGCGGTCTTCAGGGAGGTGAGGGTAAGCCATAATGACGTTGAGCCGTTTCTGGAGCAGCTTAAGATATCGCTTCTGCAGTCGGATGTAAATTATGAAGTGACGGAGAAGATATTAAGCAAAATGGAAACCGAACTCACCGCAAGGCCTATAGAGGCGAAGGACCTCCAGCGTAACATCTCAGGGATAATAAGAAGCTCGATACTCTCGGTGCTCAGCAAAGGCAGCGACATTGACATGATAGGCAATGCGAGGGCGAGGAAGGGAAGCGGCGATCCCTTCAGGATACTCTTCCTGGGCCCTAACGGAGCGGGAAAGACCACGGCCATGGCAAAGCTGGCCCACATGTTCATGAAGAACGGATTTACGTGCGTGCTTTCCGCCAGCGATACGTTCAGGGCCGCCGCCATAGAACAGACCGCATACCACGCGAGCAAATTGGGCATACACGCGATAAAAGGAAATTACGGCGCCGATCCCGCAAGCATAGCTTTCGACGCGATAGCGTATGCGAAGGCGCACGGAATAGACGTGGTGCTCATAGACAGCGCGGGAAGGCAGGAGACCAACAGGAGCCTGATGGAGGAGATAAAGAAGATGGTCAGGGTGGCGAAGCCTGACATGAAGATATTCGTGGGCGAGAGCATAACCGGGAACGCGCTGCTCAACCAGGTGAGGGAATTCAACGAGGCAGTGAGGCTTGACGGCATAATATTGACGAAACTCGACGCTGACGCGAAGGGAGGGAACACGCTTTCGATACTCAGCGAGACAAACGTTCCAGTCCTCTTCTTCGGCACGGGCGAGTCATACGATGCGATAATGGCCTACAGCCCGGAGTTCGTCCTCGACAGCATAATACCTAACAACTGATCTCATGGACATCTACTTCATAACTTCCAACAAGGGAAAGCTCAACGAGGTAAGGCAGCTTCTCGGCATCGAGATAAAGAGCAGGAGCGTGGAACTGGACGAGATACAAGGCATAAGGGCTGAGACCGTGGCTGCGGACAAGGCAAAGCGCGCCTATGCGATTGTAAAGAAACCTGTGTTAGTCGAGGACACAGCGCTGTACATAAATGCGCTCAACGGGTTTCCTGGGGCTCTGATAAAGTTCATGGAGATGACAGTCGGATATGATGGCACATGCAGAATGCTCAGAGGTTATAAGGACAAACGCGCCACTGCAGAATCATGCATCGTGTTCTATGACGGGAAAGACCTGAAAAGCTTCTCAGGCAGGGTGCACGGAACCATCTCTGACAGGACGAGGGGCACGGACGGATTCGGGTTCGACTGCCTCTTCATCCCGGATTCGAGCAAGAAAACCTTCGCAGAAATGGGAACCGAGGAGAAGAACAGGATCTCGCACAGGAGGAAGGCGGTGCTCAAGCTCAAGAGGTATCTTGCTTCCAGACGATGAGTCACTCGAGCGTGCCTAGACCCTGCAGTCCGAGTTTCGCAAGGGCCTTGCCCTGGTTGTCGTAGTACTCCTTGCAGTACTCGTTTATGCCTGCGAGATCCCTCACGCCTATCACGTTCAGCTTCTCAAGAACCTTTGCGCGCCTCTGCTCCTCAAGTATTATCTCTGTTGGAGGGTATCCGGTAAGCTTTGCGAGCGTGTCCCTGTATGTTATGCTCGGCAGTATGTCGGAGCCTTTCCTCGTCTTGTAGTCGTACGTGTAAAGGTCTGAGAGCAGCACCTGCGTCTCTATCCCAGCTATCTCGGAAACCTGCGTTATCTTCCTTTTGTAGAAGTTGCCCTGCCTTATCCTCGATATCACGACAAGCACGTCGATCAGGGGTATTATATCCCTGTTGACGTTCATTGGGTCGTGCTCCAGCCTGGTGACTATTTCCCTTGATGTGCTCGCATGTATAGTGCTTAGGCAGACCTTGCCTATGTTCATGGCAGTCATCATGTCTACTGCCTCTGCACCCCTGACCTCGCCTATTATTATGATGTCAGGCCTCATCCTCAGGGTATTCTTCACCAGCTCCTCCATGGACATGTCGATGTTTGTCTCAAGCCTTACGCAGTTCTCCTGCGTGACCGTATTCAGTTCATACGTATCCTCTATCACAGCCACCCTCTGCTCGGGCCTGAAGAAGCTGAACATTGAGTTGAGCAGGGTCGTCTTTCCAGCTGCAGGCATTCCGCCAAGAAGTATGTTAGCCGGCCTTATGCTTAGCCCCTCCGAGTAGAGCCAGAGCCTTGCCGCCATGGTGTAGCTGAACTCCTCTACGTTTATCAGGTCCAGCACGCTTAGTGCCCGGTTCTTGAAGTTCCTTATCGTTATGTCTGACCCCAGCGGCGTCTCCACTATGTTTGCGCGAGATCCGTTCGGCAGGTGCACGTCGAAGATATTCCTGTTCGCGGCTGAGTGGGTATTGTACATCTTCATCCTCGCCACCATGAGCGCAAGGTCCTTCTTCGTGGCAACTTTCTCAGGCGCCTTCACTTCGCCCACGTCGCCCTTGTACACGAATATGTTGGCAGTGTTGTTTATCATCACGTCCTCTATGTTGTCGTCGTTGATGTACTTGTCTATGTCTCCGAAGGCCTTCGCGTCCTTTATCACGGCGTCGACCTCCTCCTTGGCCGCTGTCGGGTGTATTGATCTGGTTATCCTCTCCACGTAGCTGTCCAGTTCCCTCTCCGTGGTGATGTTTGCAAGCTTGCCCTCGAGCGCGGTAAAGACGCTCAGTTCAAGATCATAAAACTCGTCAGGCTTCATTGCCATATCTAACATCCCTGTTATACCTAATTCGGCAAGGTTTAAATTCCTAATTGAGCGCAATTCCCTTTCTATTTTTTATATTTTATCATAGATAAGTATCAGGTAATAATGCAGGTGCTGGACTTTGACGTTGTAGTGCTGGGAAGCGGCATAGCCGGCATGACCTCTGCGATTCACGCGGAGCTCGAATCCTCAGAAAAGCTCAGGATAGCACTTGTCTCAAAGATACACGCAATGCGCAGCCATTCGGTCGCTGCCGAGGGAGGCATATCCGGCGTACTCTATCCTACTGAGAACAAGGACTCGGAGCAGCTGCACGCATACGACACAATAAAAGGGTCGGATTACCTTGCAGACCAGGATGCCGTCGAGATGCTTGTCAGGAACGCGCCTAATGAGATAAAGTTCTTCGAGCACCTTGGCGTTCCTTGGAACAGGAACGAGGACGGGCGCATCAACGAGCGCGCATTCGGGGGCATGAGCGTGCCTAGGACCGCGTTCGCAGCCGACAAGACAGGGTTCTTCATGATGCGCGCCCTTTACGACGAGCTCACGCTGCACAAGGGAGTGGAGATCTTCCACGAGCACATAGTCACGTCATTGATCATTAACAAGGGAAAGTTCCTTGGCGTGCACGCGCTTGACATAGCCACAGGAGAGTCGAAGCTGATAAGGGCCGGTGCGTGCGTGATAGCAACCGGCGGGTTCTCGCGTGTCTATGACTTCACCACAACGTCTTACTCAAGCACAGGCGATGGAATAGCGCTTGCATACAGGTCCGGCCTTCCCCTCAAGGACATGGAATTCGTACAGTTCCACCCCACCGCTCTGGTGCCGAGCGGGATCCTGATATCCGAGGCGGCAAGGGGAGAGGGAGCGCACCTTACGAATGCCGACGGCAAGCGCTTCATGGAGACGTATGCAAAGTCGAAGATGGAGCTTGCGCCCAGGGATATCGTCTCAAGGGCGATAGTCACGGAGATCCAGAAGGGCAGGGGCTTCTCGGACAGGCTCTCAGGCCTGGATTATGTGCACCTCGACCTGATGCACCTTGACCAGAAGCTGATAGACGAGAGGCTTCCGATGATAAGTGATATCTCGAAGAAGATGCTGGGAATCGATCCTGCCAAAGAGCCGCTGCCTGTTCGTCCTGCAGCCCACTTCACGATGGGCGGCATACACACGAACATACACGGCAACATCATGCTAGGCTCAGGTCCCAGGCACGCTACAGGTCTATGGGCTGCGGGAGAGTGCGCTTGTGTCAGCGTGCACGGATCGAACAGGCTTGGCAGCAACTCGCTGAGCCAGTGCGCGGTCTGGGGCAGGATAGTGGGCAAGGCTGTCGCGAAGCACGTGGCGCAGAACAGGACAAGGCAGAGCAATTTCGCGACTGACAGAGCATGGGAGGAGGAGCGAAGGATAGAGGAGATGCTCTCCGGAGACGGAGGCGAGGACCCGTATGCGCTGCTGGCCGAACTGCAAGGCGCGATGGGCAAGTACCTTTATGTGTACAGGGAGATGGCGAGCATGGCGCATGCTAAAAAGATAATATCAGGGATAAGATCCAGGTTCTCAAGAGTCTACATAAAGGACAAGAAGCGCCTCTACAACACTAATTTAAGGGATGCGCTCGAGATAGGTAGCATGATCGACCTGGGCATGCTTGTGGCGGAGTGCGCGTCGAGGAGGACGGAGAGCAGGGGCGCGCACGCAGTCAGGGAATATCCGGACAGGGATGACAAGAGATGGCTGAAGCATACGCTGGTCCAGAAAGGAATGGCAGGGAACAGGATAGGCTACATTCCCGTCAAGATCACAAGATGGAAGCCGCAGCCAAGGGTCTATTGATGGTCATATGAAAGAGGTATACGACATACGTGGAAGGCAAAGCAGCATATTCAGGCTGGCGGGTTTCGACAGGGAGGGCCTTCTCCACATGGTAGCCTACAGAATCCTCATCTTCGTGTCCATCGTGGTGGGCGCAGCCGTCCTCGGCACGCTGCTCTTCGCGCCGCACGATATAAACGCGTGGTACATCGATGCCCTTGTCCTCCTCGTCTGGGCGCTTATCACTCCTCAGGTATACGAGACGGCAAGGGCTTTTGCGCTCATACTCAGCAGGGGCCTCTCATCGCAGGACCTCAACCAGTCTTTTGTGAACTTTGCAGTGAAGAACAAGTCAGCATTCGACGCCTACAGGGCCTTTCCCTACCTTGTGCTTGGAGTGTGGATGATCGGATTCGTGGTAATGTTCTGGGTGTGGATAAGATGAGGGCATCGCGATTCATGGTACTGCTTTACGCATCGCTCATAGGCGTGCCGATCCTGCTTTACCTTAGGCTGATAAGCACGCTATACGGCGCGTACCTCGTCAGCGACATTCTGCTTGCGCTCTCTGCGGTGGGCCTGATCATCTTCGGAGCAATAGGTTTCATGGAAGTCTATGTGCATAAAGCGCACAAAATTGCCGACGTGAGCATGCAGACCAACGAGCCTGCGATGTCTGCATCGCATGCTGAGATGGCGAGGAGAGGCACAAAGATTGTAAACATCTCTGTCAGCAGGTTCGATAACGAGAGCAAATCGATGAGGCGGGAAGCATACAGGGTCGAGGCGGATAAGAATACCACAGTACTTGGCGCGCTGCTCAGCATAAAGAGCGAGAAGGATCCGACGCTTGCAATCAGGTACAGCTGCAGGATGGGCATATGCGGCTCGTGCGGCATGGTTGTAAACGGCAAGCCTGCACTCGCGTGCGAAACAAACGTATTCGAGAAGATGGCTGACGGAGAGATAACAGTAGAGCCGATGTACGGCCATCCGCTTCTAAAGGACCTCGTCACTGATTTCGATGACTTCTTCGAGAGGCACATATCCGTGCAACCGGGACTACACCGCGCAGACAAGGCAGAGAAGTATAGCGCGAAGGAGCCTTACAAACTGAGCAGGGAGGACATAGACAAGTTCCTTCCTTACTCTTACTGCATAATGTGCGGACTCTGCCTTGATGCGTGTCCTGTTGTGAACTCGAATCCCAATTTTGTCGGACCGCAGGCGCTTTCCCAGGTGTACAGGTACCACGCTGACAAGGCCGACCAGAAAGGCATAAAGAGATTGCTCGAGGTAGATACGCTGGACGGGGTATGGGGATGCGAATTCGCAGGCGCATGCTCGAAGGTCTGTCCCAAGGGGGTCGATCCTGCAGGAGCGATACAGCTCCTCAAGGGCGAGCTGATGGAGAATGTGGCAAACGAGGAGAAGAAGTGACTCTATGAAATATAGAATAGAGAAGGATGCGCTGGGAAGCGTAAAGGTGCCTGAAGGCGCCTATTACGGATCCGACACTGCAAGGACCCTGGAGAATTTCCGTATATCCGGGATAAGGGTTCCAACCGAGCTCATAGACGCATATCTTATGCTCAAGGAGGCGGCGGCGCTGGCAAACATGAAGGCAGGCAAGCTCGACAGGAAGAGAGGGACTGCGATAGTGGAAGCGTGCAAGGCACTCCTTAAGAAGAAGGATAATGGCCAATTTCCCATAGACATATTCCAGGCAGGCGCAGGAACAAGCACAAACATGAATGTCAATGAGGTAGTGGCTAACGTTGCTATAGGAATACTCGGGGGCAAGATGGGCGACTACGCAGTAGTGCACCCCAACGACCATGTCAACATGTCGCAGTCCACAAATGACACGTACCCGTCGGCGCTCAACATAGCGGCAAGGCTCGCGGTGAAGAAGAGGCTCGTTCCCCGGCTCAGGCACCTCCAGATACTTCTATACGCAAAGTCGAGGGAGTTCTCAGGCATAGTGAAGATAGGAAGGACGCACCTTCAGGACGCTGTGCCAATGACTTTGGGCGAGGAATTCTACGGATACGCTGGGGAGGTGGAGCGCGCCACAGATGCAGTAGAAAGCGCAGCAGCGGAACTGCTCGAACTGCCCATCGGCGGAACGGCTGTAGGGACAGGACTTAACGCAGGATCGGCATACTCGAAGGGCGTAGTCGCAGAGCTCGACAGGATAACAGGGGAGAAATTCACGCAGAGCAGGAACAGGTTCGCGACGACGCAGAACAGGATAGAGGTGCTTGCGCTGAACGAGGCGATGAAGGAAACTGCCGTAGTGCTCATGAAGATAGCAAACGACTTCAGGCTCCTTGCGTCAGGCCCGAGGGCGGGGATGCACGAGCTGATACTCCCGTCGATAATGCCGGGATCCTCGATAATGCCAGGGAAGGTGAACCCGAGCATTCCCGAGGTGCTCGGCATGGTATGCCTGCAGGTCATGGGCATGGAAAGGGCGGTGACTAACGCTGCGGAGGAGGCCCAGCTCGAGCTCAATGTCTTCACTCCGGTGATAGCCTATGACACGCTCTTCAGCATAGGCATACTCTCAAACGGCGTCAGCACGTTCGCGGAGAGGTGCGTAATGGGAGTAGAGGCCTCGAGGAAGAATATATCGAAACACGTGAAGGATGATCTCTCCATCGCCACGGCTCTAAACCAGTACATAGGATACAGCAAGGCAGCTGAGGTGGCCAAGCGCGCTTACAGGGAGAACAAGACGGTGATGCAGGTCTGCCTGGAGATGAAGATTCTCGACAAGAAGAAGCTCTCGAAGATACTGAATCCGAAGAACATGGCCGGTGGGGAACGCAGCTAGCAGAGTTGCGCGTTGGACAGTAGGGACTATGTTGCCTTTATGCTTATCGAGGCAATTCTTGAGGTAATCCACGGGTTCGTGCCTACCACAGCAGTTCCGCTGCCTGTTGTATAATTATACCATATGTAGCCCGTGAACCCTGTGCCTATGGGGATGCTGCCTATTGGCACCCCTTTCGAATCGTAGCATGGCAGTCCTGACATGGACTGCTCCTCCCCGCTTGAGAGGGAGAGCGACGGTGAGATCTGGTTTGCCGTGCTTGATATGAAGCCGTTTGAGGCAGGGTACCAGAAGACGTTGCCTACGCTTGAGTACGGTAACCCGGAACTTGTGGAAGTGGCTGCGCATGAGAGCCCTATGTTGTACTGCGTTGAGCCGCTCGCCTGGCCCATGGTGAAGGTAACAGTGCCGCTTGTGGAGAGTGTCAAAGGATTCTCGCAGACGTAAGGAGCGCTTCCGGTGCATGCAGGGCCTATTACGGCAGGGCTGAATACGCCTAGGTAATACAGGACTCCCAGTACAATAGCGATTATCAGTATGGCCCATCCATACGTCATCAGGTATTCCATGGCTGATTGGCCGAGAATGCCAGTGCCTGACAGCGAGTATTGCGACAATTGCTTCTTGGTGCGCTTTTCGTTAGAAGCATAGCCCGATTCCTGGTCAGAGGATGACTTGCTGCTCTTTTTCTGCAGGACATGTCCAAATAATGCCTGCCCATGGCCGATGCCGCCGCTGTATAGAAAGCTCCCTACCAAGAAGAACATGGAGAGAATAACTGTAAAAACTTTCCTTTTTGACATATTATGTACCTCTCTTGATTACGAACACTGCATTTTTAAGTTTAACTATATGCTCCCCTTTTAATGACACTCTTTTGGGCATTTCCTGTTAGCATCTTATGCTTCTGGCGGATTTATAAGGTTTATATATCTTTTCAAAGATATCCATTAACGATAGGCTCTTTGTTAAAGTGAATGCTCCGCATTCTTCCTTAAGCTAAGCCTAATTGATTGCATGAGTGACCTAACCAATGACCTTAGGTTGGCTATCGACACGGGAAAGGTTAGCTTCGGCCATAGGAGCGTGGCAAGAACCATCAGCACCAGCACAGCGCAGGCGGTGGTAGTAGCATCGGGAGGCAAGAAGAGCATAGTCGACGACATAGCGCACATGTGCGGAATAGCAGGAATAAGGCTGATAAGGTTCAAGGGGAACTCGCTGGAGCTCGGCGCCACGTGCGGGCGTCCGTACTCGGTCAACAGCCTAGCGATACTCGACGCAGGAAACTCTCAGATACTCAACTCTGAATATTAGTCGGTGAATATTTGCCAAAAGGAGAATTTGCAGCAAGGGAACTCGTGAAGAAGAGGAAGAAGCACAGGATGCTCAACAAGTGGTGGAAGAGGAAGTATTTCAAGATCAAGAAAAGGTATGATCCCGTGGGCACAGTGCCCATGGCAAAGGCGCTAGTGCTGCAGAAGTTCGTGCTGCAGCAGAAGCAACCCCATTCCGGGCTCATAAAATGCGTAAGGGTGCAGGTTGTCAAGAACGGCAAGGTAGTCGGCGCATACGTTCCCTATGACGGCTCGATAAACTTCATCGAGGAACACGACGAGGTCACGATACAGGGCATGGGAGGCTCCCAGCGCGGAGCCATGGGCTCCATACCTGGCCTTAGATACAGGGTCGTAGCAGTGAATGGCGCCGACCTCTTTGAAGTGGTCAAGGGCAGGAAGGAGAAGCCCAAGAGATGATTAAAATGGCAGAAGCTACAGAGTCCAAAGTTGATGCGCCGCAGGCACAGGCGCCGCAGCAGGTACAACCAGCTCAGGAAAAACCGAAGAGGAAGAGAGCAGCTGCGCCCAAGCAGGATGCTGAGTCGCAAGAGGGGCAGGAGAGGAAGGCAGGCTTCAAGGAGCTGCTTGTATTCGGAAAGTATGATCCGAAGGAGGTACAGATAACCGACGGCAGCATTGAGCAGTACGTTAACCTGAAGTCATACGTATACCCTAACATATACGGCAGGAGGAAGTTCCAGTCGTATTACGCATCGCACATAAGCGTTGTCGAGAGGCTTGTCAACAAGCTGATGCGCGGAGGCACGGGCAAGAAGGTAGGAGGCAAGGTCATAAGAACCGAGGGCAGGCTCCAGGGCAAGAAGATAAAGGTCATGCACATAGTCCAGAAGTCATTCGACATAGTCAACAAGCAGACTGGCAAGAACCCGCTGCAGGTGCTCATAAACGCGCTGCAGAACTCCGCGCCAATAGAGGACACGACACGGGTCAGATACGGAGGAATAAGCTACAACGTGGCAGTGGGAATAAGCGCGCAAAGACGCATCAATGTCGCGCTGAAGAACATCGCGCTTGCGGCGCTAATAGGCGCGTTCAAGAACAGGAGGCCGCTGGCAGAGGCACTTGCTAATGAACTGATCCTTGCATCAAACAACAGCCCGGAAAGCTATGCAATAAAGAAGAGGGTCGAAGGCGAGCGCATAGCGAAGAGGGCAAGGTGATCCCTTGGTCAGGAAAGAATTCGTGGTAGAGCAAGTAGCAAAGATCATGGGCAATGTCAGCCAGATAAGGAACGTTGCCATAATCGCGCACGTACACCATGGAAAGACCACGCTAACGGATTCGTTGCTTGCCCGTGCGGGAATAATATCCAAGACCGTAGCGGCAGAGGCCCTTTACACGAACTACGAGCAGATAGAGAAGGACAGGCGGATGACCATCAAGTCGGCAAACATCTCGCTTGGGTTCAATTACAATGATGTCGACTACATAATCAACCTGATAGACACGCCGGGCCACGTCGATTTCGGCGGCCACGTCACAAGGTCAATGAGGGCGGTTGACGGCGTTGTCCTTGTAGTAGATCCGGTCGAGGGAATAATGCCCCAGACGGAAACCGTCCTGAGGCAGGCATTGCAGGAAAGGGCAAAGCCGGTGCTTTTCGTCAACAAGACGGACAGGCTGCTCAACGAGCTAAAACTGACACCT
Organism: Microcaldota archaeon; assembly: GCA_030040595.1. Classification (GTDB taxonomy): domain Archaea; phylum Micrarchaeota; class Micrarchaeia; order Micrarchaeales; family CABMGC01; genus JAKAVK01. The sequence goes on along the minus strand of JASHTL010000053.1, from coordinate 3,649 downwards.
GAGCAGGCGTTCGAGAGACTCCTCAGGCTCATAAACGACATCAATAAGCTCATCACAAGGTTTGCTCCAGAAGAGTTTGCAAAGAAATGGCAGGTTAGCGTCGAGAATGGGAGCATCTGCTTCGGCTCCGCATACAAGAAGTGGGCCATCTCGAAGAGGATCATGGAAAGATACAAGGTCACGTTCAAGGACATATGGGACCTCACCGCAAAGAACGATGAGAAGAGGCTGCAGGAGGTAGCGCCGATTGACGAGGCAGTCCTCTCCATGATAATAGAGCATATGCCAAACCCCGCGGAGGCGCAGAGATACAGGATACCGCACCTCTGGCATGGAGACCTGAACAGCGTGGACGGCAAGAACATGCTCGATGTGAACAAGGATGGTGCAGTGTGCATGATAGTATTCGGCATAAACTATGACAAGCAGGCGGGAGAAGTAGCAATTGGCAGGGTATTCTCCGGCACTGTAAGGAAAGGCGTCGATGTATATGTCACCGGAATGCCGGATCCGCAGAAAGTGCAGATGGTCGGCCTTTACATGGGACCTGACAGGGTGCCTATAGATGCGGTGCCTGCCGGAAACATAGCTGCGCTTGTAGGAATGAAGAATGCCTCTATAGGGGACACGGTGAGCGAGAACAACATAGAGCCGTTCGAGCAGATAAAGCACTACTCGCAGCCAGTGGTCACGAAGGCGATCGAGGCCAAGGACACAAGGGACATGACAAAGCTTATAGAAGCGCTCAGGGAGCTGACAAAGGGGGACCAGACAATATTGGTGGAACTCAACCAGGAGACTGGAGAGCACCTGGTCAGCGGAATGGGAGAACTGCATCTTGAAGTGATCGAGACGAAGATAAGGGACGAGTTCAAGGTCCCGATAACAACGAGCGAACCGATAGTCGTCTACCGCGAGACCATAGAGAAGACCGTTGAGAATGTCGAGGGAAAATCGCCAAACAGGCATACCAGGTTCTACATAAATGTCGAGCCGCTGCCGCAGGGAGTCATAGACATGATAGAGAGCGGTGAGCTCAGGGATGGAAAGCCGAAAGGCAAGCAGTTCTGGGAACCGTTGATAAAGGCGGGACTCACGAGGGAAGAGGCCAGGGGCGTAGTAGATGTCTCGAACAGAAGCGTACTTATAGACGCAACAAAGGGAGTGCAGTATCTGAATGAAGTGATGGAGCTGCTTATAGAGGGATTCGAGGAGGCGATGAAGGACGGACCGCTCGCAAGAGAGAAGTGCTCAGGCATAAAGGTATCTATAACCGATGCAACGATACACGAGGACCCAGTGCACAGGGGACCTGCGCAGATAATTCCCGCGATGAGAAGGCCGATTTATGCAGGTATGCTCACTGCAGGAGTCGTTCTGATGGAACCGAAGCAGAAGTTCACGATAAACATAGGCCAGGAATATCTCTCTGACGTTATCTCGTTCCTGCAGGGAAAGCGCGGCCAGATAATGGACATACAGCAGGAGAACGAGAATGTAACGATAATTGCGAAGATGCCAGTTGCAGAGGTAATAAAGGGCTTCTCGAACGAGATGAGAGGACTCACGCAAGGAAAGGCAATCTGGTATCCAGAGTATGCAGGATACGAGAAGCTGAACAAGGACCTTCAGGACAAGATAGTCAAGGAAATAAGGAAGAGGAAGGGAGTGCCGGAGAATCCGCCGACACCGGAACAGTTCATGGACTGAGCCTATTTCTGGTCAACACGCACTTCCAGCCGGTGACCACCCGCCAGGAATTGGGGGATATTACCAAGCGTAACGTTGTATCCATTTATTATCCCGGTGGAAACTAGCCCATCTAGTGAGGCAATAAAACTCTTTGCGACAGTTAGTGGCCCGGCGTGAATAGAGAATTGCGTTTCCCCTAAAGAAACAAGATCCGACATTCTTGTATCGGAGAGCTCTCTGAAAAGTCCTCGACGTTGATGGTCAGGATCTACAGCACTTCCAGAGAAATACACGGTTTCTGGAGAAATTCTGACAAAGGAGAATCCAATTACTTTTTGTGATGCCTCTTCAGATACCATATATATCAGATTGTAATTCTTAATCTTGGGAACAGTACGATTAGGAAATGCGCGCGCACATATTTCTTCCATTTGCCCGTATTCCTCTTTGCTTATGCATTCCGGAGTATCGCGTGGCATCGTACGGACGATATGCATGCTTTTGTCATCCCTTTCCAGTGACTTTAGGACTTGCCTTGGCCTTTCTATGCGTGTGATGGCCATTTGATCCAAATTACATCTGATTTTCCACTATTTAATTATTATCTCGACACTCGGAGCGCGCACTGTGGGCAGATGAGTTCTTGATTCTAATATTCTCGGTTGTCAAATCCTGACACAAATAATAAATAGGTCGAAAACCCAACAACGTTACTGGTATTATGCGTCATAGTGTAAGTCCTAGGGTACGCGAGTTACTGCCAGTGCCTACGGATATGTGCGCAGGCGATAAGGAGGAACTCTCGGCGCGCCTTAGAAAGCACACATACGTGCGCGATGAATACCAGACAGGAGAACTTGTTTGGCTTGCCAGTCAAAAGCGTAAGCTTGACACCGGGAACATGCATGACCTAGCCAAGGCACTGTATGTGGAACTTCTAAAGGACAGCACAGGTAGGCAACAGCTGGTACCAGTATTTGAATCGAGTGGGGAGAACCTTCCGAAGATAGACAGGATTGAATTGCATTTTGAGACAAGCAAGGACGAACTGGCCATAATTAACCAGCTTGTGAAGGAGATGCCAGTAACCTACGCATCCAGCGACAACAAAGTCATGCGTATACCCAGCCTTCTCAGAATCGGCCCACTTCAATTAGAAATACTTACAGAAGATCCAATATTCGAAGTCGCACGGGATGCGTCAATAGTGAGTGCTATACGATCAGTCGGAGGCACAACGGCCATGAAGGGGATGAGAGATGCAGAGCTTGATGCCGTGAATGCCGACATAGGGGAGCTCAAATTCGCTACTTTGCCACCGTTAATGATTGGAGGAATACTTTCTGCCTTGGGAATTGTAGAATTCGCTAGTAGCGTGGCCCTGGGAGGAGAAATGTTAGGAAGCGGCTCTATAGCAATTGGATTGGCACTGGTATCTAGAAGGGCTGCCAATAAAAGAATGGGAAATGCACAGAGGAGGGCAATGGCTCTGGATTATTAGGGAGCATTGCATATAGGGAGTATACAATGCAGCCCTTTCGGGCTGCTGATTCCTTTAACCCACCCTCTTCTTTGCTTCTGCTCTTTTGATCTGTCGCTCCAGCATGATAGTCATACTTTCAACCTGTATCTTGTTCCGGATCTTTGGAGATCGCCCCTGCTGACCAGCGCGTCAAGGTCTGCTCTGAACTCTGTCCTGTCAATGTGCACTTCGGGAGGCTTTGGCCGCACCTCCGCAGGCAGCTTTGCATGGTGCGGTGGCACCAATGTCGCGTCTCTCACGACAATTGCGAGTATCTCATGCTCCTCAAGGCTCAATGGAGTTCTCTGATGCGGCAACGCACGATCGTTATATGCTTCCCTTCTCATAGCCATGACTATTCTGTTCCTCTCCGGAGCCCTTACACTTCTTTCCAGGCGCTCTGCAGCACGCGCGGTTTTTTCCTCATCGCTGAGC
>JASHTL010000052.1 GCA_030040595.1 Microcaldota archaeon | reverse complement strand
AGCTGGTCTGATCTCCTTATGCTCCTGCTCTTGAGATGCTCGGTGAAATCAGAGTAGCGCATCTTGACAGTGACAACTCTGAATGAAAGTTCTGCCTTCCTCACTTCCTTTATCACTTCCCCGGACAATTCCTTTATCGCCTTCAGTGCAGGGATCCTATCAGTCGTATCGGTCTCGAAAGTCAGTTCCCTTCCTATCGATTTTACCTCGTAGTTCTCCTCCACCTTGCTCTCGTCTATCCCATTAGCGCTCTTCTGCATCTCAACCCCGTACGATCCAAATTTCTCCATCAGCTCCATGGTGTTGGCCTTTGCCAGGTCGCCGACAGTCTTGTAGCCCATCGCTTCGAGCTTCTCCGCCGTCTTCCTTCCTATACCGTAGAGATCTCCGACTTCCTTGTTCCTGAGGAACTCTCTTGCATCCTCCTCCTTGACAAGCTTTATCCCGTTTGGTTTGCCGTCCTCGCATGCCATCTTCGCAATGAGCTTGTTCGTGCTTATGCCTATGGTGCACGGAAGGCCTGTTCCTTTTGTTATCGATTCCTTCAACTCCTTTGCGTATCCGAGCGCAGAGACGTACTCTTTTGCCTTCTTCGATACGTCTATGTAGGCCTCGTCTATGCTCACCTGCTCGAACCTGTCAGCATGCTCCTTGACTATCTTCATAACTTGACCTGACATCTTCTCGTAGTACTCGTAATCTATAGGCAGGTACACAGCATCGGGCTTTATCCTGTACGCAGTGGAGATGGGCATTCCGCTCTTTATCCCGAACTTCCTGGCAAGATAGTTGCATGCCATCACGACTCCGCGTCCCTCGCCCTTCTTCGGATCGAATCCGACTATAGTCGGCTTCTCCTTTATCTCAGGTCGGCGAAGCTCCTCGCACGCAACGTAGAAATAGTCCATGTCTACCAGCATGATGAGCTGCATGTAGTCACCAAAGGAGAGATAGCCGTAGTAATCTCTAATACTTGAACCTTCTCTCATAATCTTTATGAGAGAACCATTCCAGTATTATTGATACAATTTCCACTTCATTTCCGCGCAGCGTATAAATAAGCCTCCATCCGTTTGGTAAATCATACTTTCGCAGGTTATTTATGGAAAACTTCTTTATATAATCTGCTGGCCAGAGTTTTTGGGGTATTTTTACACCTACAAAAGGGTTTTCTTTTAAGTCTCTGATTGCTCTTTCTATAAAGGATGCCAATTCCTTTTCCTCAAACTTTCCGTTTTTAAGTTTGAAGAATGCTTCACGCGTGGATTCGTCTATGAATCCTACGCTCTTGACTCGATTATCGTTCAAGCAATCACTAGGCCCTTTTTCTTCCATTCTTCAAGTTTTTTAGGATCCCAGATCCACGTTACCGTCCTGTCATCCTCGATTATTATCTTTCCCGAATACTCAAGATAATCCAGAATGGTTATGAATGTGGTCCACATAACCTTCTTTGGCAGCAACCGCCATATCTGGGTAACGGTCTTGTCACTCTTGTATTTGTATAGAGCTTTCTCCACCATTAATATCGTGTCCAATCTGGGCAGCCTGTCCAGGTTTCTCGGCTTGAACTTAAGCAACTCCTTCTCCATTGTATCAACTGATATATTTATCAATTGATAAATATATATGCCTTGCGGTGGCCTGCGTCAATGGTCACTTCAGAATTATCTCCTCGACCTCCCCTCTTGGCTCCTTTTCGCGGAAGACCTGGGTCGAGAACCTGAATATCGGCACGTCGTGCACCTTCCATGTCTGCTCCGGAAGGCCTGCCTTTATGCAGACGTTGTCAAGAAACTGCTTTGCGCTCCACTTCTCCTCCACAGCGACAATCGGAAGCAGGAGTCCGCTCTTGTATCCGTACCGTATGATCAGACCGTCCCTTCCGACCTTTATCTCCTTCGGTATGGTGGAGATGCCCTTCGCCTTTATCTGCTCTGGTTCAGTGAGTATGCTCACCTCAAAGACAAGATGGTCCAGCTCATGCCTGCTCACCGGAACGAATCTCGGGTCCTCTGCTGCGGCCGCGTAAGCCGCGTCGACAAGCAGGTCGCTCACCGGGGCTATCGGCTGCGTGAAGCCTATGCAGCCCCTCAGCGCCTTTGTGGGATAGAACTCTATTGTAACGAAGAGGCCGTGGCGCTGCTTGAACCTGTAGAGCTGCTCCTTCGCTATGCGCTTGTCGAAACGCGATGATGATGTTACTGACTCGACCACGTGGCGTGCCTGCTCCACGAGTTCCCTGCCGTCGTCAATGGAATATGGACGAAGTTTCGCGTCCTCCTGCGACATGATATCTTCTACATATTGACTGGCTTAATTAATAAGGGTTGGCACTCTACATGCCGTTCAGCAGAACGATGTAGATGTTCAGTATCAGCGCGAAGATGACCCATGCGAAGTAGGGAAACATTAGCGCAGCTGCTTTCTTCGAGAAGTTCCAGAACCAGACCATCGTGCCAAGCAGCGTTATCCAGAGGAGCACAACCGCGACGAGCCCGTCAAAGGCCATGTGCTTGCCGAAGAATGTCGCAGTCCATGCGAAGTTCAGCATCAGCTGCAGGGTAAAGAGTATCAGGGCTCCGCGCGCCTGCTTGTTTACCTTGGCCTGCGTCCAGATCATGTATCCGGCTACGCCCATCAGCAGGTAGAGCACAACCCAGATGGGCTCGAAGAAGAGCGCAGGCGGAGTGAAGAACGACTCGCCAATTATATTGTACCATGAAGGCTGCGTGATCAGGACGAAGAGAGATCCCACGACGCCGACCGCCTCGCAGACCAGCACAGACGTGAGAAGCTTGGCAAGATTCACGGTTCTCTTAGGAGCGATTGGCTTTGCCTCCGTCCTTGGCTTTGGCTTTGCACTTGTCCTTGGCCTTGGCTTTCTTCTTGACTTTGACTTTGCCATTTGCGCATCCCTGCTCCGCTACTACTGAAATAACAAGGATTATAAAGCTATTGAGCCTGCGGAGATGACGAGCATAGGGGCGGCTTTCGCCGCCCCGTGTTCTGTTTCTAGGTGCGGCCAGGTCACAGCCCGGCATTGAAGATATTGCCAGTTCGCATTTATATGCTTTTCCTTAAGTATATGATCTTGTAGTTAAGTATATATAGGTTTGCGGACCATAGGATAACTAGGAAAGCGAAAGCCGTCGCTATACAAATAGGCACTCTGTTTCTCTGGTGCAGTGTTCTGCTTTCTGGGTGATGGCATGAAGGTGAGCATAGACTATAAGGGAAGAGTGAAGGGAATGGACAAGGTCCTGACTGCAGCAATGGAGGAGTTTGTAGGACTCGACTACGAGAAGACTGACGAGGCATGCATGGAATTCGGAAGGCTCGCAAGGGAGATTGCCGAGCTTGCATGGGTCTGCAGGATAAGCGCGGAGAGGCAGTATTACTTCGGATACGAGTTCGAGGTATTTGTCACCGCGGCAGGATTAAGATGGCAGAGATACAGGACGGCGGCAGCTCCTCCGCTGCC
>JASHTL010000006.1 GCA_030040595.1 Microcaldota archaeon | reverse complement strand
CTGGTAGTTGTCGCTGCTCCCTGAGAAGTAGAGGTCGCCGTTGCTGATACCCATTATCGATGCCTCTGTGGAACTCGCAGTGCCCCACGAATATATAGGGTAGCTCTGGCTGCCGCCGCTGAAGTAGACCCATGCGAATGCAGAGCGCGCTGCAGCTCCGGTAGGCAGGTTGGACGTGCCGGTGCTTATGCCGCTGTTCTTGCCGTTGAACCATAGGCCGTATCCTGAAACAGACTGCGTGGCGGGATGGAGGACCGGGCTCTTCAGGGCGTATGAGATGCTGTTTGCAGTGCCGTTGTTTCCGTTGCCGCTGTAGTCGTCGAGGCTGCCATCAAGCGGGTACCATCCCGCAACTCCTGCAGTGCTTATTGGGAAAGCGCCGGTGCCCAGTCTGTAAAGCTGGCTCACGTTTGCCGCGCTGAGCGCAGAAGAATAGATCTGCACGTTGCTTATTATGCCGTTGAAGCCCTTGCCTATGATGCCGTTGGAAGGAGTGCTGTAGTTTACAGGCGCGGAGTTGCACGCAGAGCTTGACTGCAGCACGCCGTCAAGATAGACGGCTATGCCAGTGCCGTTGTAAACGCCGGCCACGAAGTGGTTCCTCGAGTTGAGCACATTGGCTGTTCCGGTCACCTTGCACGAGGTGAACGGGTAATTGATCTGCCTGACCGCAAAGCTTAATTCGCCGTCCAGGATCGAGAAGTTGTATCCCTGAATGCCAGTAGATCCGTTGTCTGAGGCGATCTGTGATAGGCTTGCCGGCTGCGACGTGCTCGCGTTTATCCATGCGGTTACGCTCACTGCGCTGACAGGCTGCAGGTCTATGCTGTTGCCAAGCTGTATCGTGTCTGACGCGGAGCCGGAGAGGCTCACGGCATACGACGACCCAGAAGTCGAGTTGGAGAGCGATGATGCATTTAAAGGCACGGGATACGCGTTCACCGCAGAGCCGTTCTGGTTCTCCCCGGAGTAGTCAAACGCGTCGCCGTCAAGGGGCCACCAGCCTATGTTGCTCTGCGACGGTTCGGGAAGGCCGCCAATGCCTTCACTGTATAGCGATGCTATAGCTCCAGGCGATAGCGCATTGGAATATTCCTGCACGTCGGAGAGTTCGCCTTCCATGAAATATGGCGTGCTGCAGTACTCGCATTCGCCTATGCTGACCGCGTTCGTGCTTGGCGCCGAACTGCTTCCGACGACAGAGAGCGTGTTAGCAATGCCGCCATTGATGTATACGGTCTCACGGTTTGGGTTCGACGTTGTGTTGTAGGTGCCTGCGATGAAGTACCAGCCTTCTCCAGTTATCGCAGTGGGCGAGCAGAGGAACTGGTTGTTGTTTATCCCATTCACATAGAAACAGGGGTGATCCCCCTGCAGGTCCAGGTAGAGGCCGCCACCGTTGAATATCTCGTTGAGCGCATTCTGTGCCACGAGCGTCTGCGGCTCTGTGCTGTATACCCATGCCGAGACAGTTAGTGGCATTGGCAACGCGTTGTTCGCATTCGTTACTATGTAGCTGCTCTTGCCGTCAAATCCGGTGGTCAGGGCAGGCATACCCCATGAAACGTTTCTGCCGGTGCCAAGGTTGTTTGATCCGCTTACCTCGTGTGCAAGGCTTCCCTGGCCCAGGTTTAGCGGCCACCAGCTAACCAGCGATGACTGCGTAGTGGCGTTGCCGCCGAATGCGGTGGCCTTGACCACAGCATAACCGTCTGCCTGCGACTGCGTGAGGATTGCAGTGGCAATGCCGTTAGAGTTCGTATAGTTGGCAAGGTCCGGAGAGCCACCTGCGAATGTGCCGGAGCTTGACGCAAAGCCAACAAGCTCGTCCGTCATGTACGAGCCGGACCTGCTTGCGACACGGGCGAAGAACTGAGCAACAGTCAGGTAGGGGAGGTATCCGATAACGTTGCCGTTGTTTCCGTTGCCGCTGTAGTCGTTGGGGTTGCCGTTGAGCGGCCACCAGGCGGCTATGCCCGCCTGTGAGATCGGCTGCCCCGATATTCCCCCGGCAGAGAGCTCTGATATCTGCGTTGTGGAGAGCGCGCTCAAATATACCTGCACGTTCGAGATGCCGCCGTCAAACCTGGAGGAGCTGCTCCCGTACAGGCCTCCTATGTAGAAAGGCTGCCCTGAGTTGGTTGAGAGCGCTGAAGAGCCGCTCAGCGAACCTGAGCTGCACTGCGTGTTCACGCAGAGCGTGATTGAAGCCGAGGTGGATGCATACGTGTACCCCACCAAGGTCCATGTATCAAGTGGCACGGTGTTAGAACCGGTGTATGTGTCTGAATCGCCGTTGAAGTACAAGTCTCCGTTCGAGTTTACAAGGAGCTGGGTCCATGTATCGGCTGATGTACCTGACGACTGCCCGGCGATTGCATAGTATGCGCCGCTGGAAGGGTAACTCGGAATGTATATCCATGCAAAGGTCGAGCGCGCTGAGGCTCCGGTTGGTATTCCAGTGGACTGCGCAGCTATGTAGCTGTTATGCCCGTCGAATTGTGGCGCGTGCACTGACTGAGAACTCATGACCACAGTGCCTGCCTCTCCTGTTATATTGGGGCATGTGTAGTCTATGCATATGGTCCCGAACTCGTTCGTTATTGAGATCGTGCCGTTCGTGACAGGTATGCTGTACGTGCCAGTGTTCGAGTTGAGCCATGACGGGTTCGAGTCCACGCTGCTGGCGATGCTGAACGAGACTGCGCTTATCAGCTGGTTCGCAACCTTCGACGTGATTATGGACTCGCCGTTGCCAGTGATGTTAAGGGCGTATGAGAGCTGTGAGCCGCTCGATGGTATCTGCACCGTTGCATTGTACCCGCTGCCGGACTGCTGGGCTACATCAATCTGGCTTGCAAGATCGCCTGCTACAAGCTGGATGTGAGACTCAAGCTCCTGGTTGGAGAGCGATGCGCGCTGCTCGGCGACTGTGGCGAACACGACCATGAAGATCAGCATTACGAATGCGAAGACAATCATGTATTCCAGTGCTATTTGCAGTCTCATGAGAACCTACACCACAGGCGTCATATAAACACAGGCGAACTGCGATGCTGTGGGGCATGCCGAGAGGGCCGTGGCGTTGACAAGGTACGTGCCCGGCGAGACCATGCCGCCGAGGTTGCCGCTGACGTTGACTGGCGTATATGCCGTTATGTAGCTTACTCCGGTAGGGGCGCTGACCACGAACACTATCTCGTGGCCCACGCCGTTGCTGAGCGTGCCCACATATATGTACCTGACACCTGTAGGGATCTGCACCTGTGCAACCTGCTTTGCAGGCGGGCCTTCGCTGCCCACGAGCGTGGCGATGCTGGCAAGCTTGCTCGCCGCCTGCTGGGCCTCGATCGAAGAGAGCGAGGAATTCGCGTTCGCTATCTGTATGAAAGCTATTGCGACTATGGGAAGCAGGACGGCGAGCCCAACAGCTACCGTTATCAGGAGCTCGAAGCTCGACTGAATCCTAAGACTCGTCAATTTCATAGGATGACTCTGCCTCTTTTGTCGATGTGACCATGAACTCCTTCTTCTCCTTTATGACTTTGTATAGCTTTGTCTCGAGGTCCTTAAGGGTCTTTTCCAGAGTGTGGCCGGTAACAGAAGCGTATACGACGCCAAGCTTGTCAAGCCCTACCCTGGCCTTAAGCTCGTACGTGTTTGTCTTTATGTCCTTGACGTTAAGGGCTATGTACTCGACGTCCATTCTTGCGAACTTGTCTATCCTGTCACCCAGTTCCTCAAGCGATGTCCTGATCTCCTCCCTGTACTCCTCAGTTTTGGGCGAGAGGCCTGTTATGAGTATTTCTTCTTCAGTATTGCCGCCTGATTGCGCCACGCTCTCCACAATGTCGCGTACAGAGAGCATGCCCACAGGCCTGCCGTGCCTGACCACAGCAAGAGATGAAACGTCCTTTGTAACAATCTGGCGTATCGCGCTTTCTACATTCTCATCATGCTCTATCCTGAGAGGCGCCTTCTCGCATATGTCCGCAACGCGTATCTGGGATGGCCTGGTAGAGAGGACCTGCCTCTTAGAGCCGCCTTCGGATCGCGCACCGAACTTTACCACGTTCTTGTGGGTAAGCAGGCCGTAAAGCTTTCCGTTCTCAAGCACTATGAGCCTGTGCACATTGTTGTCGGACATGAGCTTCTGGGCCTGGGCCATGTTCGCATTAAGGTCTATCGAGATCACAGGGCTTGACATTATCTCATCGACCTTCGTCTTTGAGAGGAGGTGCATGGAGAGTATTGCCTTTAGCATGGAATTCCTCTTCACGATGCCCACTATCTTGTTGCCCTTCACGTATGGCAGGGCCTTGCTCGCGGTGTTGTAGAAGTAGCCTATCGCATCAGTCATTGAAGTGGAATCGTTCAGGAGCGGCACCTTCTGCGCGAATTTGCCGCACGCGTACTTGTCTTCGAGCTTCAGTGAGCCTTTCCTGGCTATGGACCTCTGGTCCACGATGCCCATGTACTCGCCGTTGTTGGTGACGACTACGGTGCCGAGCCTGTCAATGTCCTGGAGTATGCTCACAATTGGGACTTTTTGGTCGTAGGTAGCGGTTTTTGAGATGAATTCGTCAGGTATCTTCTCGAATGTCTCACGCATAGGGGTCACTAGTGTATAATACTAGTATGTATTTAAAGTGATTCGGTGAAGTTAAGTATGCAAAACCCAGAGCTGGGCTTGACATGCCGGGATGGCAGATTGGCTATGCGTCCGCCTGCAGAGCGGAATAGGAGGATTCGATTTCCTCTCCCGGCTTCATATTTTGTCAATTCACTGATAGGATTTGAATCAAGAATGTCGAAATAGATTCAGATTCCTAACAGAAAGGAGAAAATGATTGTTGGAAGAGTTGAATTTCTAGGTTATTTTTACACTTATTGATCCTATCTTCACTGTGTGCCAAGGGTTGTTTGCGCTGGGAGCCATAGCGTTTGTGGTATAGTTGTACCATAAGAGACCGGTATATTCATAACCAACCGGCTGATAACTCAATAGATTACCATCTGATGCATAGCAAGGCATATCAGTTATCTTAATTTCTTGACCAGATTGTAATGAAAGTGTTGCGTTTTCATTAGATCCAAGTATATAAGATCTATTTGTAACCGAACCAGTTTCATTAGGATAATAGAACGCTTTGGAAGAGGTCACTACGTTAGGATATCCACTATTATTAGATGTTGCAGCGCATGATAGGCCAACATTGTATTGCGACGATCCAGTACT
>JASHTL010000051.1 GCA_030040595.1 Microcaldota archaeon | reverse complement strand
TGTGGAGACCGCCACTCCCGCGTGATATTTCATGAGGGCTGTGGCAACAGCTGCGCCGCTGCTCGAGCCGCCGGAGACGTAGTCTGGATTTACAGGGTTTCGCGCAGGTTCCTTTGCATTTGTTCCAAAAGTACCAAAGCCAAACTCGTCCATGTTCGTCTTGCCCAGAAAACCGAAGCCGTTGGCCAATGCCTTCTCCACAACTGTGGCACTGAACGGAGGGACATAGCCCTTCAGTATCTCGGATGAGCAGGTAGTCTCAACGCCTTTGACGCATATGTTGTCCTTGAAACTTATCGGATATCCCTCTGTCAGTTCTTCGTTTACCTGATTCATGAAATGGTACTTCTTGTTAGCCTCTTTCAGCTGTCTGGCCAGCTCTTCGTAATAGCCTTCCTTCTTATGCTTCTTGCTAAACTCGTCTATACTGCTCATATCTTGGGCCCTATGACGTAAAACCTGTATGTCTTGGTGCTCTTTAGCAGAAGATCGGCATCCTGGCAGGCCTCAACTGCATCGCCCCTCACCTTTTCCCGTATAGGGACGGGCTGGTACGCCTCGCTCTCGGAGCTGCAGTCTATCCTATCCAAACTGTCGAAATATTTTATTACCTCCTCTATCTCCGACTTGACCCGCTGCCTCTCGTCATCGGTAAGCTCCAGCCTGCATATGCCAAGTAACCTGTCAAAATCTCCATCAAGCATAAAAGTCCCTGCAGATAGAGAAAGTATAATTACCAATTTATTTATACTTTTTGTGGAAAGAGCTTGTTGTGCATAGTCCGGACCGGATCACCCAGCTAAACCAGGAGAATCCTTATATATCAAGAAAAACCAAATAAAACCATGGAGAGAACCAGAATACTTGTATTACAGACCGGAGGCACAATAGACAAGGACTATCCCAGGGGAAAGGGAAGTTATGCGTTCGAGATAACCGAGCCTGCAGCAAAGAGGGTACTTGGAGCGGTAAACCCAAACTTCGATTACGAGATAAGAAGCGTACTGAGAAAAGACAGCCTTGATATGACCCAACGTGACAGGCGACTCCTGTATGACGTCTGCTCCCGCTCAGATGCGGACAAGATCCTTATAACGCACGGTACTGACACCATGGTAAAGACTGCAAGGGCGCTGAGCCTGATCAAGGGCAAGCTGATAGTACTGACGGGATCCCTGCTCCCGGAAAGGTTCGTAGGATCCGACGCTGCCTTTAACATAGGAACGGCGATAGGCGCTATGAATGTTCTTACTGAGGGCGTGTACATCGCAATGAGCGGCAGGATATACGCTGCAAATAATGTGGTCAAGGCAAACAACGGCCAGTTTGTAGAGCGGAAAAGGGCGTAAAAGACTCATTCTGTGTGTACTGCCACTGCAGGCACTTTCCTTCAATAAGCATACGATAATATCCTTTTCCATCGATATGGTATAGGGGATCATGGACGAAACAGAGCTACTGAAGAAGTACAACAGCCTCTACCTTGAGATAATAATGAAGTACAAGGAATACATAGAGGAGCAGGAGGGATTGTACGTCGCGGAGCTGCCCAGGCTCGTTACCCCTGCTGATGAGTCTGTAAAAGGCCTCGCCTCAATAATCTCCTCCAAGTTCCCAGATTACAGCTACGAGGAGAACTTCGGAGACGCTGCCCAGCTCTCATACGAGTATATCCGGGACTCTATAACCAATGTCACGCTGCCGGTGCAGTTCTGGCTAAGGCCGGCACAGACAATAAACTATGCGGCAGGAGACCTTTTCGACAAGGCGGTGCTTCTCTGCAGCATGCTGGTCGCGCTTGGGAACCCCTCGTCGAAGATAATAATCGTAATAGACGAGAGCAGGAGGTCGTTCGTTGTTTATTTCGAGTTCAAGGAGAAGGTAACTGCAATAAACATAGAGAAGGGCGCAGGCACATTCCAGGGCAGGGAGGAGCTGCTCAAGAGCCTTGGGGTAAGCGACAATGGCGAGGCCAGCGCATACGAGTTCAACGATCGCATGTTCGTGGACATTGCATGAGCAATAATGCCAGCTCCTGTTGTTATATTGTGCAAAATCCACCTGTTTAAATATGATTAACGGCAGATAATTCATAGGTGCCATGGCCAATAGAACCCAGACATACACTGACGCGCAGCTGAGGAGATTAGAGAGGCTTATCGTATCACGCAACGCTGAATTTTCAGAACATCACGAGGAGGTGCAGCTCTTTAGAGCCCGTCTTGAACGCCAGGCGACTGAAGGGCCGTCAAAAGCCGTATTCGCATGGGGCGACCACGTGATCTGGATAGTCGATGCAAAGTTCCAGACGCCTAACGGCGAGAAGACAAGAGAGGTTGTGAGCAGGGATTCCGGAGTGATAGTTATACCTGTGGACAGCGATGGAAAGCTCCTGTTCGTAAACCAGTTCAGGGAACCGGCGCGCAGGTACTCACTTGAATTCCCTGGCGGCGGAATACCGCGGGATGGAGAGCCATCAGCAACAGCAAAGAAGGAGTTTCTCGAGGAATCAGGTTACAGCATAGTCGGGCAGCCGTTGCCGCTCTTTTACTCTTATCCGCACATATATTCGGCCCCTGAGGTTCATTATTACTATCTCGCAAATGTCTCGAATGCAGCTGCAGTGTCACAGCAGCTCGATGAGACCGAGATAATAGCAAAAGGAGTGGTCAGACTTACTCTGGGCGAGGCAAAGGCTGCAATATACAACAGGGAAATAATACACGCGCCAACAATAACTGGCATATACGCCTACTCCGATCTGAAGGAACTTGAATCCCTCGCCAAGGTAACCTCTAGAGCTTAATGACCGAAGCCCGAGGGCTTATCTTCCTCTATGGAGCTTCATGCGCTTCCTTGCTTCCTTCCTGAGCTTCGCCAGCTTCGTAACGCGCCTGTATCTCCTTCCTACAAACCTTTTCTTCTTGTTCACGGTTTTCTGCATTAGTTCACCTGTTGTTTCTTGTTCCGTTTTCCCTGTCCCTGCGCGGTTGCCTTTGTCACCATCGCGCCAGGATTGGTCTCAAACGGGTTTTCGCCGCTGCCTTTCCTCAGATTCCTGAATGCGAATATGAAGAGTATGAAGACCACAATCAGCGCCGCGCTGCCCAGGGGTCCAAGGAGCCCGAGCAATGCTCCTATCGCGATGCCGTAGCCGTAATATGCAAGGTTGTTGTACCTCGCGTCAGCTGAGAGCTTCCTTATCGCGAACGCGAATATCACGGCTCCTACTATGGTAAGTATCACTGTGAATACGTTCGGGAAGCCTATGGGCACCGTCACCAGGCTTGTCAGGAACCCCACTGCCATCAGAGCAGTAGCGTAGTAGCTGTACCTTGTAACAGGGGTGTTGTTATACCTCTTTCCGTATGCTGCTATGCCAAGCCCGAACAGGACTATGCCAATGGCCTCGAGTATCGCGTCTATCAACCCGGGTATGTCCACCACTGAGGCAAACTGCGCCTCTGCGCCTGTCTCCGCCTGCAGTATCTGCGACGCATTGACGGAATTGCTCGCTGTTGTGCTGTTAAGGCCCGGGTACTGCGAGGCTATCACTGAGAGCTCGAAGAAGATCGCCCATACGCCCAGCACAAGGGCTATCACGAACCCCACAACGAGTATGCCTGAGCCCAGCATGCCGGTTTTGGAACCGTCGCTTAAGTCCATTTGTTTCACGATTAATATTGCATGGGGAAGTTTATAAAGGTCGATGGAAAGCTACATCCAGCTGTTTATGCCCTTCTGCCCCTTGGCGCTCCTGGACTCGAGAAGCTTGTCCGCGTACTTGCTTATCCGGTCGTGCAGGAAGTTGTGCTCGTCGCACATGAAGCTGACCAGCCTCTCCCTGTTCGGCGCGTACCTGCCTGCAAGCTTGTTGAAATCGGAAATGCTCATGTCAACGACATCGGGATGCGTGAAGACGTTCTCCACCTCTTCGACGTCTGCATCGAACGAGACGCCGTACTTGAACTTGACATAGTCCTCCACCTCCCTGACGCTCTTGACGTCCCTGACTATCTTGAGCGCAGTCTTCGGCCCCACTTTCTCTATTCCGGAGTCGAAATCAGTGCCGACGAGCATGCCCAGCCAGATCAGCTGCTTGAGGCTTATGCCCATGTTCTCGAGCAAGTCCTTGAGGAAGATCCTCTCCAGCTTCACGTCCACTGTCATGTTCCTCTTCGGAAGCCTCCTCTTGCCTGTGAGCGTGAAATTCCTTATCACCACATCGGAGCCGAATAGGAAAGAATCGTAGTCCTGGCTTGCGCTTGCGTAGACAATGCCCTTCCTTGCCATATGCGCAGCCTGCGCCTCGCCCTCGCCTGGCGCCTGTATATACGGCACGCCCATCAGCTCAAGGAGCTGTTTCGAGCTCTCGACTATCTCCTTGTTTATCTTTGTGCTTGCGACAGCGTGCGCCCTTGCCTCGGCAAGCATGCCGCTGGCCTTCGCCCTCTCCCACTCTGCCTCTGCGACAACTCTCCTTGCTGCCCTTGCCTCAAGCGTCTTCCTCTTTAGCTCAGGAGGAATGCCGTCGAATATGAAGACGGGGCTTATGCCGTACTCGATAAGGTTCGTGGTCCTGTAGAGAAGGCCGGAGAGGTGGCTCGTAACCCTGCCTTTCGAGTCCATGAGCGGCGAGCCGTCCGGCTGCCTTATTATCGAGAGGAATTGGTATATCGTGTTAAATGCGTCTATCGCGACCGTCTTTCCTGCGAGTTCCTCGAACTCTATGGCCTTCTTCACTTCGGCAACGAACTTTCCCAGGTCAACTGCCATTGTTTCACTGCTTTTTCTCCTTCTTCACTGCAGCATCCCAGAGGCTTACAGGTTCGCTGCCGTGCTGCGCCGGGCCTGATTTGCCCTTCTGCACCTGCTCCATGAGCTTTATGCCGAGCTCCTTCTCCAGCTTCTTCCTCAGAGTCTCGTCAGGCAGCATGCGCTGGTTCTCCACCCTTATTAGCGTGCTCTCCTTCTCGTTTATGCGTTCGGCGAGCACCTTGGCAGGCATGCCCATCGCTTCCCTGGCAGAGCGTATCCTCTTCCCATAATCCTGGACCATCTCCTTCTCCTCAGGCCCAGCAGCCGGAGCGTGCCTGTTAACCGGCCTCATCTTCTCCTCGCCAAGCACCTGAAGCGGCGCCTTGCCCTTTGCGCACTTCTCGCAAAGGCTCATCCTCGCTCCCTCTATCTCGACAACATACGCAATCGGGGTCGATCTTCCACAGATGTCGCAATCATACACTGGAACACCTCCAAGCATTTAATATTACTTAGCGTACAATAATAAAGTTAGTGATTGCGTGGCCAGTTCTACTGCAAAGAGCCAGCCGAAAGTCCCTGAATCCCGGGTTCCCAAGCAGTACAGGGCGCCGCTCTCGCTCCTTGTCGCAGCCATATGCGTGGTCGTGCTGGTATACCTCGCATCATATTCGTCGTACATAGGAGTATACTTCAAGATCCTTTATGTCTTTCTTGCGCTCGGAATATCGGGCCTGGTCATAACCTACATATACGGCGCCATCGGCTCGTACGGCCTCTTCCTGCTGAAGACGGAAAAGGGGATAGGGTACATAGACTATCTCTCGAAAAAGTACGAGAAACCGTGGAAGGCGATAGTCGACTGGGGGTTCGTGATGAGCTTCGGAATACTGACCCCGTTCATCTTCAAGAAGTACGTCAGCAGGAAGATGCTTGCGCTGGGGCTTCTTTCCATAATAGCATTCCAGTTCCTGATCTCGTTGTACCTGCCTGCTGCGTCAAGCCTTATAAGCGTGCCGCAGGTAAGCGCCGCAAGCAGTTCCTATACTGCTTCAGCGCCTGGAGCGACAAGCGGAATTACCCTGTTTGGCGAATTGCAGCTAAGCTATCTCGGTATACTTTTCATGATCCTCTCATTGATAGGTGGATTCGCGCTCTTCCTGATTTCCGAACTGGCCCTGATAGCCGGGATAATAATACACGGCATAGGCGTATTTGCCGTAGCAACAGTCACCTCGCCGACATCTGCTGCTGCGTCAACGTCCAGCCTGCCTGGACCTGCAGGCGTGCCTGTGATAGCAATCGCCTTCCTCAATCCCTCAATAATAATACCACTGGTGCTCGCGCTGGCGCTGCTTATCACGCTTCACGAGTTCTCCCACGGAGTGATAGCCAGGCAGAACAAGATAAAGGTAAAATCAATCGGCGCGATCTTTTTCGGGATAATGCCGCTGGGCGCATTCGTGGAGCCTGACGAGAAGGCGATCTCAAAGCTGCCGGTGAAGGCGCAGGACAAGATCTCGATAGCCGGAATCTCTTTCAACCTCTTTCTCACGCTGATATTCCTGGCGCTATTTGTGGTCATGATATACGTGGTGCTGCCGCCGCTTACCACCACAGCTGTATACATAGAAGGCGTGTATCCTGGATCGCCTGCGCAGAACGTGCTCTCGCCAGGCGAGATAGTTACATCATGGAACGGGCACCAGATTCAGAATATCTCTGACCTGAAGGCAGCGGCTGCAAGCGATCTTCCGTACTCAAATGTAACTGTCTCCACAAAGAGCGGCACGTACTCGATCACGGCCAACGCCACCGGTAAGATAGGTGTATTGCTCTCGGAGGAGACAACGCTCTCCAACAGCGGCATTGAGGGTACGATAGCAAACTTCCTGTACGAGTTCTTCGGGCTCTCCTTCCTGCTAAACTTCTATGTCGCAATATTCAACCTACTGCCAATACCCATGCTTGACGGATGGAGGATATTCAAGCTCAAGCTCGGAAAGAACAGCATGAAGGTAATAGCCATTCTGGTTATACTAATGATTGTGATGCTCCTCATCCCGTGGATCTGGAGCGTCTAGAGCACATTCTCCTTGATCCACTTCAGGAAGATGGGAAAGGACGGCGTGAACTTCTCTCCCCTTTCAATCTTCTTATCTATCTCGGGAATCGTGTAGAGTTCTTGCGAATAAGCGTCCTCGTGAAGTCTAGGCTTCTTGTCCGACCTGGCAACATAGAAACGGATGAACTCGTTCATAGTCAGGTCGCTCGCAGGAAGATCGAACGCGTGCTTGAATTTAAGATCGTCTATTCCAAGCTCCTCAATCGCCTCCCTCTGCGCTGCCTGCCTGTATGTCTCTCCCTTTGTGACATGTCCTGCAGCGGAACAGTCGTAATGCAGAGGAAGCGTATCTGTGTTGGGCCCGCGTTTCTCTACCCAGATCCTGTTCTTTGAGTCGATCAGGAATATGTGGACTGCGCGGTGGAGCATCATGTTGCCTTTTGCGTGTATTCCCTTCCTCGGAGCCTCGCCTATGACCTTATTTTGTTTGTCAACAACGTCGATCATCTCTACCGGTTCCTGTTCCATCATGTCCCTCTGCTCTTAACCGGTTTCAGCGGCTCTAACGCATTGGTCATTCCCAGTCTCCACTTCAACTGTTCGGCCGCCCATACTGCAAACTTGTCTGGAGTATCTGTAAGCATCTTCCTCACATCAGCCTCGCTGAAGAAACTGTACTTATAAACCTCCACGGTGTCTAGTCTGCTTGGAAGTGCGCCTGTGGTGGAGACAAAGAGCTTGCTTATGGCCTTTCCTTCAAATCCATAGTCTCCGCGGCAGTACAGTACCTCACTGAGCTTCACATTTTGCATGCCTAGTTCCTCATCCAGGCCTCTCATTGCCGCAGCCTTCCACTCCTCACCAGGTTTCACATGCTCGGAACACGAGCAGTCCCGCCTGCCTGGGTAGATCTTC
>JASHTL010000050.1 GCA_030040595.1 Microcaldota archaeon | reverse complement strand
CTGTCCTCAGGAAGCTTTATATATTACAATGTTCTAACATTATAATACATTATAGATGACCGCATGGCGCAGTACAGATGGGCAGTAATAGGCGCAGGGCCTGCAGGCATACTGGCAGTCGGCAAGCTTCTGGACAATGGCGTTGACCCAAAGGGCATCGCGTGGGTCGACCCTGCATTCGGGGTAGGAGACATAGGCGCAAAGTGGTACAACGTCTCAGGCAACACCAAGCTCTATAGGCTGGAGCTGGCCCTAAGAAGCTGCGATTCTTTCGGCTACGACAACGCGCCGATAAAGTTTGCCCTGCGCGGCCTGGATCCCGGGCAGGTTTATCTTCTACGCGACGCTGCAGAGCCATTCCAGTGGATTACAGACAATCTAAGGAAGGCAGTCACTTCGATGAAAACAACAGCGGAGGGGATAACTTTTAACGAAGGTATATGGAGAGTCATGACACGCAGACAGGAACTGGCAACAGAGAACGTAGTGCTTGCATTGGGTTCTGTTCAGAAGAGACTGGATTATCCGGTTCAGGAAGTCACGCTGGATTATGCGCTAAATCCAGCCAAGGTCGGACGCATCGTCGATTCAGGCGACGTAGTAGGCGTATTCGGTTCGTCACATTCGGCGATTATGGCTGTGCATAACCTCATTGACGCTGGGGTTGCGCAGGTAATCAATTTCTACAGGAACCCTATACGCTATGCTGTTGACTATGGAGACTGGGTCCTTTACGACAATACTGGCCTCAAGGGAGAGACGGCAACATGGGCAAGGGAAGCAATGGACAAGGTAGACGTCAAGAAGCTCGTCCGCGTTGATGCGGCCAAGGAGGACATAGGCGAGTTACTGGAAAGGTGTTCAAAGGTAGTCTACGGCATAGGCTTTGAGCCTAGAAAGATCAGAATAGAGGGCAAGAGGGTTGAGGGCTATGACCCGATTACTGGAGTAATGGCGCAAGGCCTCTTTGGATGCGGCATTGCCTTCCCCGAGAGGGTTGTAGACCGTGCAGGAAACATGGAGTACAACGTGGGCATACTAAAATTCGCAAGGTACCTTGACAGGGTCGTTCCAATGTGGATGGAGGCAGCACAGCGAGATAGCAGCCATGCGATCACGTCGACCCATGGGCCATAACGCTTGCAGGCTTATGCCTAAATTGACTGGAACGGTGAGTAGACCTGGAAGGGTGATCCTTTGAACGCCATTAACTTCGTCAGTTCGGAGCTGGCCCTTCCGCATATTTCTCCGGAACTAGAGCATGTTTGAAGAATTTCCGATACAGCGTCCCTCATGTGTTCGTAGTGCTCCAGGAAGGCCTGCGAGTCGCGGTATCGCTCAATGACAAGGAATTCCGTGCTATCGCTGTTGAAGTACCATTCATATTGCAAGGTCCCTTTATCTTTGGTGCTGGTCACTTCCATGCACTTTGCGGCAGCGCGTTTGAACTCCTTGAGCTTTCCTTCGTGGATTTTGAGCCTGACAATGCGTTGAATCTCGTTACTTTTTTCCATATGTTTGTCTTGACAAATCTTCTATAAGAACCTATCGCCAAATCCAGACTAAACAAGTTTTATTTCGCTTGTCTCAAAACTGTCCTTAGATAGCAAGCCCAAATAATCCCTTATATCCGACATATGCTGCCTGACTTCCTCTTCTGTAAGACCAAAGGCATAGCACATGAATACGCACTTTCTAGTGTCACCTGTTATTTTCGTTCTGCTGTCAGGTCCGTAGAGCACGCTTGAAATTATGCCTTTTCCATCGCTTGCAAATACATCCGTACGTTTAAGTCTCTGCGGCTTCTCGTTTATCCTCCTATATTCTTCCCCGCCTTTGGACAGAGAAACCCTGATAGTGTCTCCAAGTTCTGTCATATCGTGACCTGCGGTCAGAACCACATTCTTCAATTCCGCCAGGAACATGCACGTCAGTATGGGATTGTTGGCGGGGACATCCTTATTGGCCGCTATCGACTTCAGCTGGAATTCCATAGGGACTTTCGAGTCAAACTTTTTGTAGAATGCATCATATTTCTGAATCCGTTCGATGCTCTGAGAAGTTGTGGGATTGGAGCGTATAGACAACTCTGCATGCTTTTTTAGCTCCATAAGTTGATCGCTGAAGTCCAACTTATCTCCAAACCTTACTTCTACAATCGATACTTTAAGATCAGGATATGCCGAAACAACTTCTTGATCGACTTTCAAGTCCATTAGATCACCACTGCTCGGGCATGGCGGGATTTGAACCCGCAACCAACAGCTCCGGAAGCTGCCGTGCTATCCAGGTTACACTACATGCCCATCTTACGGACATGACGGGATTTGAACCCGCAACTTACGGCTCCGCAAGCCGCCGTGCTATCCAAGTTACACCACATGTCCAGTGAATACTCTTTTCCTTTACTCTCTATTTATAACTAACGTTTACAATTTTACGATGTGAAGATGCCATTTGATCCGATAAGAGAAGACTTTTAAACGTACATGCTTCAATAAAATCATGAAAAGCGGATATCTGGTATTTCTACTTACAATCTTAGCACTGACGTCGGTATCCGTAGTTTATGGATCGGGCAACCGTGATAGCACTGGGCTGCAGTTCAGCATATGGGGCAGCATATTCAACTTCTTCAGTAACTTATGGAACGGCATAACAGGAGCAAAGGCAGTCAGTACAACAGTCAATACGACTTCTTATCAGACAACAATCCCTACAACGCAGGCGTCAACAAGCATAGTTACAACTAGCGTTCTAAACCAGTCAACTGCACCGACTACGTCGAGCACAACAATAGCCACAAGCACAGTAACCACAACAGAACCTACGACAACCAAGACAACTTCTACTACATCCGTAGCTCCTGCAAAGACAGAGCAATGCGGAGTTGAAGTGCAAGTCTATGTGAATTCAAGCATTTACTGCGATGGTTATACCCTGGAGCTGTCGCGCATCGAGAACGAAACGGTGAATACTGCGCTCTTTACAGTACTGTATAACGGTAGCGAGGTCGCCTACCAGGCGATGCAGGCATATTCTTCAGGAGTCTTAAGGCCCTCCGGTTATCCTGCGCTCAGTTACGTAGTAGGATATGCATATTATCCACAATATGTGGATATAGAAATAAGCGAAAGCGCCAGCACGACAACATCCACGACAATACCACCTACAACAACCGTTGCCACCACAACCACGCCTGCGTACCAGGGATTTGTTTCAGCGCAGACAATGGGCTCCATACTGGACGAGAGCTACACTAGCAGCGCGCCTGAAGCATCCTCTTTGTCTTATACTCTCCCGCAAGGAGCCATATCTGCAGAATCGGATGAATATTACACGTCAGCGTACCCGGAACAGCCAGCATCAATAGTTGTGGTTTTTGCATTCAACAGCTCTGCGGAATCATATCTAGACTCAGTATACAGCGTGCCTACCTATGCGGACTACAATGGTACCTACAACGGCGCGGAATTCTTTATTGTAAATAACTCCAATATAGACGGCACCCTCCACGTACATTTGTATACCTCTTACGTGTTTTACAGAAACTATACCATCCTGATGACTGCTGGGCTTGCAAATGGAACATACGAAGGCGAGAGCTATGATTCCTTCTTGACTGTAGGCCAGATGGTCAACCTGACAAAGGCACAGATAAGTGCAATGGCATCCGGCTCTTAGAGAAATTGCCTCTGGGAAGGGATAAAGTGGGATTCTTTAGCTAAAAATATCGTCGTATTCCATGTAATTTACTGACGGCATACGAGAATAGGGGTATAAAAAGATTGCTATCCATATATAGTCGGTGAAAGAATGGCAGAAAGATTGACAAGCGAAAAGGTGGAGAGAGAAGATGGGTATCTCTATTTCCTTGGAAAGGATGGATTTGCCTGGAGAACTCCTATGAAGAACAACCCTAGAGGGAGAAAGGCAAAGGTCGGATCCGAAAGAGTAAGAAGGGAGGACGGCTTCCTTTACTTCATAGACAAGAGCGGCTATGTAGCAAGGACAAAGATGAACAGGAGAGGAAGAGTTGCAAGACGCAGGAGATAATCTCCTAGCTTTTGCATATCTCTGCTTTCCTTCTTTTTTCTTTTCTTTTTCTTATTTTTATTTTAACCGTGGCTCAGCGCAAGCACGGTCATGCCTGCATTCTTCTGGCCATTGCCAGCCGTGTCGTTCCCAGCTTTCCTGCATATTCAGCCTGCCTGATTGCAACAACTTCATCGTTGCTCAGGA
>JASHTL010000049.1 GCA_030040595.1 Microcaldota archaeon | reverse complement strand
TTTGCGGCAGCGATCGAGTACCTGAACAGGATAGGCATGCAGAAGATCCGCGACCATGAGAAAAAGATCACTGGATACGCGCTGAAAAGGCTTGGCGAGACGGAAGGAATAAATGTCTACGGGCCAGGAATAAAGGATCTGGACAGGCGCGGCGGAGTAATCTCGTTCAACGTGAAGGGCGCGCATCCGCACGACGTGGCCACGATATTCGACAGCGAGGGCATAGCAATAAGGGCGGGCCACCACTGCGCAATGCCTCTAGTTAACCAGGTGCTGAACGAGACGTCTGTCGCAAGAATGAGTTTCTACCTTTACACAAAGGAAGAAGAAGTCGATAAGGCCATACAAGCAATAGAGAAGGTAAGAAAAATACTCAAGCTGAAGAAATAGGGCAAGGAATATAAATGCAGGCAGTTTCATAACTACGGTGGTGATGGATTGGTAGACGCAACTACCAGAAGGACGAAGAGGCAGCACGATCCTTCCCTGCGCAATGCGATGAGGGAGAGGGAGGCCAGGCTAGAGCTATTCTTCAGCAAGCCGCTCCGGATGCCCTTCCTTGAGAAACCTGTGATGCGCAAGGAAGGGACAGATGCCATATCTGATTTCAAGGAGGAACAACTGGCCAAGTTCATAGACGGAAAGCTTTACGAGGCCGCTGCCTCGTGCCAGATCGGATACGCAAAAGGGGTTACCGAGGCGTTCATCTCGGTCATGTCTAAGATAAAGGGCACGGTGCGCTACAAGGATCTGTACAACGAACTGCACGAACTGGTCAGTCCCATGCTTGCAGAAGCAGCCGTGGCAGAAGAAGTAAGGGATAGGGTCTGGACAGGGATAAAAATACCGGAAGGCGTCGAGAAGTACCTGTCCGGTAAAGGCTACACTGGCGCGGATCTTGAAGAGGCCATATCATGAGCGCGGAACCTTATATCTGCCAGTGCGGAAGCAAAGAGTTCAGGAAGTATATAGGCGACAAGACGATATACTGCAAGAAGTGCGGGAAGGCGGCACCGCCGAACGTGAGATTCAGGGACGATCTATAACGAACTGCAAACTAAAATCTGAGCAATCGTTTATATACGGGGCTCGCCATAATTATTCCGGGGTTAAATGGCTTTAAGGAAGAAGGTGCCTAGCTCGCGCGCGCTTGCACTGATGGACGCTAACTACAAAGGCCTGAGCGTGGAAGAGACCGTAAGGGAGTTGAGACGAAGATACTATCCGGGGAAGAGCATCGATGAGGTCATGGCGACGTACTTCCCAAACGCGGGGCTTTTCGCAATAGCATACCTTGAAGGCAAACCTCACGAGGTGTTGCTAGAGAGACTGCGAAAGATCAGGGCAACCTCCGAGAATATGCGCCTCAGGCACCAAGACCCTGAATTCGCAAGGGCAAACTCCGAAAGGATGCGCCTCAGGCACCAGGAGCCTGAATTCGCCAGGGCGCAATCGGAAAGGACACGAATGCTTCACCAGGACCCTGAATTCGCCAGGGCGGAATCAGAAAGGATGCGCATGCTTCACCAGGACCCTGAATTCGCAAGAGCCAGAGATGAAAGGCTACGCAGACTGAACGAGGATCCTGAATTCGCCAGGGCAAACTCCGAAAGGCTGCGCAAACGTCACCGGGACCGAAGACTCGCCAGGGCAAGGGAGGAGAGGCTGCGCAGAATGGCGACCGCAACTGCAACACCCGCGAATCAGGGCGGACAGGCCGCGGATCCCAATGAAGTTGGAAGAAACGCTGATCCTGACAGAGCGCCAAAGAGAGAACCCAAGGCATCGGCAAGGGTGATTGCAATAAGACGTGTGAAAAGGCCTGATGAGGATTATGATCTGCGTGTCGGTCTATATGTACCAATGGCTGCCACGGTTGCAATAGACAGACAGATAGAGACGACGGTTCAGACCCGCGAGTCTGTATACAACAATGTCACCACAGAGCTTGATGAGATGCTAAAGGAATTCAGAAACGGAGAATACCCGCTTAATCCTCGGGCATTGACGCTTGCAAAGATGGCTGAAAGAATCGCACGGACCCAACAGAGGCATTATTCCTCACAGAGCCTCTACGAAGGCACAGCTGAAACGTGGAAAAGGCGCGAGGAGGAATCCGCAAGGAAGAGGAAGATTGTAGAGCGTATAGCCGAATCAGGCATACGTCTTAGAAAAGCTTAAAAGATAAAGGCACATGATATAAGCAACTCAGGGATTGCATGAGAAATCAGATCCGTGGAAGCAGGCAAAGCGGATTACTCGAAATCATGAGGAGAGAGGAACGGACAGCCGCGCTGATAAGCAATGTTGTCCTGGAGGCAGTCACGGAAGACCGTTTCCCGAACATGGACGATTTCAAGCGGGCTGGGCTGAAGAGGGAAATAAAGAGGTCATACGAAGGCGATCCCAAAAAGGCAGTGGATGCTGCACTGGCAAGCGGGCACATAGATTTTAGAATAGTAAGAGGCGAGTAGAGACGGGCACAACAAGGTCTAATAAATCCGGCATCGCAGAAGTCTTGCCGTTCAGGGCACCTGATAAAGAGCGGCAGACAGAAGTTGCGCACACTATACATGATCGGGAGAACACGATAGTTGACGTTATAATACCACTAGAAAGGCAGCGGTCCAGGAGGCAACAGCCAACAGGGAATGATGATGCGATAGAGCTTGCAAAGCTATACGACACGTTCGACAAACTTTCCGAGGAAAGTGCAGGTACAAAAGACCTGAAAGCCAAGTTCGAGCTTGAGAAAAAGATGGCAGCCACGGCAAATGAGATAGTAATGCTGGGTTTTGTTGCCGGATTAAGCCCTGGGGAACAGCAGAGATGGGCACAGCTAATGAGCACACATCTGCACATTGCCGCTGACATAGATTATCGGCTCTCCCACGGAGCCAACGTAATTCCCCTATCCATGCAAAGGCGATGATTTACTCCTTCTCCAGCCTTGAGACCTTTATGTCCTCGAAAAAGAAATGTTTGCCTTTTGACTCTGCAACCCTGAATCCCAGGTCCTTAATAGCCTTGACAAGCCTCTCCTCATTGCCCAGCGAACTGTAGACCAGAAAGACAGATGCTCCAGGGTTAAGGTGTCTCATCGATTCCTTTAGAAAACGCAGAGAAACCTCTATTCCATCCCTTCCTCCATCCCACCACGACTCTCCCTTTCTTGCTCCCTCGCGCTTTAGATACGGGGCATTGAATATTACCATGTCAAAACCTCCCCGTATTCCTGAAAAAAGGTTTGCAGTGACGAAACTGCATTTTGCATTAATCATGTCCCTGTTTGACTCGTAATTCTTTCTCGCCAGTTCCACCGCATCTGGATTTATGTCGGAAAGAATAGCACTATCGACCTTCATGCTCCTTGCGGCTGAGAGTCCAAGGATGCCTGTGCCAGTGCCGACATCAATTATACTAAGCTTATCTTTCCTTATCCTGTTAAGGTACTCTCCGATAAACTCGGCTGCGAGATAAGAATCCTCAGCAGGCGCATACACGCTATCGTTTGCCTCGATCCTGAGGTCCTCATACTCCGGCAAGAAACCACTGTCCGCTGCAGGAATAACTTCTGTAATCTATAATAGACTCGCGGTATCCGGCGGAATTGCCTGCCTATATCCTGTATATCGAGTCCTCCACATCGTCTGCGTCCCTGAAGCTCCTATTCTGAAGTACGTCCTCCAGCCACTCCCTGTCCTCTTCGAAACTGAAACAGGTAAGGTTGCTGCAAGCCGAGATTATTTCGCGTTTGCTTGCCGGATAGTCAACATGCTCGCTGAGATGCACCGCTATCTGGGCAAATCTCTTCGGCTCGATCTCGAGGCTCTTGAGCTCCTGTCTTGCGACGTTCCTTCCCTTTCTCTCCATTTTCCACACCCAACTTTTAACACATTTCCAAGATATAAAAATGCGTATGGTGAAGTTCGGTGCATTTATGAACCTTTTGCCTACCCTGCCTCAGCGGCAACCAATTTAATGTTTGCCCGCGCCATATAATCGTGGTCTTATGCTCTTTGAGGAAGTCGCATATTATTACGAGAAGCTCGAGTCGGTCTCATCGCGCCTTGCGATGATAGACATAATGGCCGAGGCGCTCGGGAAAGCCGACAAGAAGGAGATGCGGCCGCTAATATACATGACGCAGGGCCTGCTTGGGCCGCCGTTCGAGGGCATACAGATGGGAATAGCAGAGAAATTCGCCCAGCAGGCGATAGCATCCGCGACCGGTTTCACCAAGGAAGAAGTGGCAGCAAACGCGAAGAAGACCGGTGACCTGGGGAACACCGCTGAGGAGCTGACAAGGAAAACAAAGCTAAAGAGAATGAGCTCGAAGAAGCACAACGTGCTGAGCGTCTACGAAACGCTGCTCAAGATCGCCTCAACGTCGGGCCAGGGAAGCCAGGAAGCAAAGATCAGGTCTGCCGTCGCCCTTCTCACCGCGGCATCGCCGCTCGAGGCAAGGTACCTCATAAGGCTGGCGCTCGGCAAGCTGAGGCTCGGCGCAGGCGACGCCACAATACTCGAAGCGCTCTCGAAAATGTCAACTGGAGAGAGGTCTGCAAGGGCTGAACTGGAGAACGCGTACAACATATGCAGCGATCTGGGCAAGGTCGGAGAGGTGCTTGCAGAATCAGGCATCAAGGGAGTGGAAAGGATAAAAGTCTCGCTCTTCAACCCGATACGGCCCGCTCTCGCAGAGAGACTCCCCACCGCGAACGAGATACTTGAGAAGATGCATGGAAAGTGCGCTGTGGAATCGAAATACGACGGGCTGCGCGCGCAGGTGCACCTTGACAAGGGCAAGAAGAAGGTTGAGATATTCTCGAGGAACCTTGAGAAGCTAACGCCGATGCTGCCGGAGATAGCAAAGGCAGCACTGTCAGAGGTAAGGGCGGAAAGGGCAATAATCGAGGGCGAGGCGATCGCGTACAACGAGGAGACGGGCGAGTTCAGGCCTTTCCAGGAGACCATACAGAGGAAAAGGAAGCATGGGATAGACGAACTGAGCGTATCAATGCCCCTTCACCTCTTTGCATTCGACCTGATGTTTCTCGACGGCGAGGATTACCTGGGCAAGCCTTACCATGAGAGGAGGGCGAAACTGGAATCGCTGATAAAAGGAGGCAAGACTATCCTGCCTTCGGGAAGAGTGATAGTTGACAAGCCCAAGGAGCTTGACAAGTACTTCGAGGAGCAGATAGCCGACGGACTTGAGGGTATAGTCGCGAAGGAGCTGAATTCGCCGTATGTCGCGGGAGCCAGGAAGTTCAGTTGGATAAAACTCAAGAGGAGCTACAGAGGCGAGCTCTCCGACACCGTAGACTTGGTAATAGTGGGCTACTACCTCGGAAGAGGAGCGCGCGCAGAATTCCAGTTTGGCGGGCTTCTCGCCGCAGTATACAACAATAAAAAGGATGATTTCGAGACTGTTACGAGGATAGGAACGGGATTCTCCGAGGAACAGATGAGGAACTTCAAGAAGATACTTGACAAGATAAAGAAGCCAGGCAAACCGGCAAGGGTCGATTCAATCGTGACGCCAGATTTCTGGGTCGAGCCCACATATGTGGTTACCGTCAGGGCCGACGAGATAACGAAATCGCCGATGCACACCTGCGGGAGGGACGGCGGCGATACCGGTTACGCGCTAAGGTTCCCTAGGATAGTGAGCGACGGAGTGCGCGAGGACAAGAGCCCCGACGACGCAACCACGACGAAGGAGATAATAGAGATGTACGGAATGCAAAAACGTATAAAAGTTGAAGACAAATAGCGCATGGCAGGTGTGATTGCGCAATGGTATCGGTTATAAGCAAGATAGGTGTCGTTTCCTCGGGAAAAATGGCAGCCATTGCAGGAGCCATAATCGGATTCTTTTACGGCGTCGTGTTCGGCCTGATCTCGGTGCTTATACAGGGACTTGTGGGTTCTCTGGGAGATCTCTCCTCACTGTCGTCCTCATCATCTCTTCCTTCTGGCGCGCTGCCTCTGTCGGGATTATCCGGCATCGGCACTGGATCGCTCTTCGGCTTGATAGGCATATTCGCCATAATAGGCCTGCCAATCCTCTTCGCTATAATAGGATTCATAATCGGAGCAATAGCCGCGCTGATATACAACTTCATAGCCCCCAGGATAGGGGGCATAGAGGTTGAGATATCCGAGAAGAAATAAGCAGGTCAAAGAAATTAGTAAATATTTATTAAGGTAAAAAAGCTACTTCTATATCGGAGTTACTATTCTTCGTGAGATATTAATGAGACATAAAGACAGACGTGAGCTTACTCCATTTCAGAGACATGAGGCTGCGCAGGACAGGGTAGTTGAGCTCAGGGCAAAACTCGAGGGTAACATCTTTCCTCTGGTGCCTTTTCATATGCTACTCAGGCATCAGATAAGGAACGCAGGTATAGAAGCTAGCGTTGCTGAGAGTGCATATTATAGGAGCAGAGCATATACATACGCTTCAGACGAATCACTGGGAGATGTAGCCAAACTGGAGGTTCCAGAAACACAGCATGAATTAAACGGCAAGGTCAATGATGAAGCCAAAAGAAAAGAAATACTTACTAGTATCATATCATCTCTTTTGTCATCTGCGACTGTTTTAGAACGGGAAGCAAAAGCCGCTTCAGTAAAATATAATGACTATCTGCATGGAACCAAGGAGGCCGAAATCATGGATGTAAAGGTTAACGAACTAATTGTTCAGCTGGAGGAAGCTACGAACGTAATTCGCGTTCCTGGTAGCAAGGCGCCATTAAGCAAACGCGAAGAAGGTCTTTGCAAGGCGTTTGCCGGAGCAAGGACAGCGCTAATACTTGCAACATCCTTCTTAAATCAAAAAGAAGGCTGGAATGGAGGGCATGTTAAATATCATATATCTCATTCAAAAGATGAGATCAGTGTAGCACAGACTGTAAATGACCTGCCTGTGCATGTGCCGATAGGCAGTGACTCACGATAACGCTCCTTCTGCTTGCAACATCCTTATCTTTCCTGCAGGTCCTCCTTTCCCGGAATAGTTGCCCGGGCCATCACTCCTCACAACCCTGTGGCATGGAACCGTTGGAGCAAGCGGATTCTTCCTAACCGCGGTACCAACAGCCCTATATGCATTGGGCTTTCCGATCATCGCTGCAATCTGTTTGTATGTGCGCGTTTCTCCCTTCGGTATCTTGGCAACTGCCATGAGTACGCGTTTCTGGAACCGCGTCAGGTCGTAGGAATCCAAGCGTGCAGATATTTTATCCGCATTCATGATGGCATTACTACATGAATAAATAAAAGCTTGTTGCAACAAATCGGAGAGCCTGTTAGCGGTCTCGCTTGGCCGCCTTGTAGAGCGGATAAAGCTCCTCAAGTTTCCTGACTATCTTCTCATCCGGATACCCTGGAAACTCGCCGTTGTGCCATAAGAAGTATCCGCCGATGTAAAGCTTAGTCCTCGCTTCCTCAGGTGTGGGTAGTTTTCCGAACACGTTCCTAAACTCCTCCACAACGCGCCTGCTTGCTTCGCCCTCGCCTTGCCCGCTTCCCCACCATCTGTCGGGAGGCCTTCCTACTGCCGCCTGTCGTCCAAAGGCCCTCACTATGCTCTCAGGATAGTTGAATTGCTGAGGTCTGACCAGAGGAGGTTTCTTCTCACTCTGTTCGGCACTCTGCTGCGTTGGCAGTACAGAAATATTAGTCCCCTCATACGATTCCTTTCTGACTACATCCTGTATCTCTGAGAGCTGGGCCTCCCCCTCCTGAACTCTCCGGTACAGGTCGGTTAGTTTCTTGCGGTCAGGGCCCGAAGGTTTCCTGTCTATTATCTCTCCAAGCTGCCTAAGCGCCGTATCCTTCGCATCCCTATATCTAGATGCACCTGACATTCCTATGTCACCTCCAATAGTCAAGTGTATTTTATACTATAAATAATTTTTCTCATATTTTGATTATGCAAAATACAGAAATACTCGGTAAAACTTTGTTTAAAGTTCCATGCGCAATTATCCTTCTTTTGGGGAATTTTTGTGCATTTTGACACATTCCGCTAACATCGGATTTGCAAAAGCTATTTAAACCTATTGATTGTATTGCATTACCAGGCGATCGGTATGGTAGACTTTACAAACGAGTTGTTAGGTGGAAAGAGCGAGGATGCTTCTGCGGGCTCTCCGCAGATAAAGATAGTAACTATCGGAGTAGGAGGCGGAGGAAACAATACGGTAAACAGGCTTCTTAAAGTGGGCGTGAAGGGCACAGACCTTGTTGCATTGAACACTGACGTGCAGCACTTCAAGATAATCGATGACAGGATAAAGAAGATACTTATCGGAAAGAGCATAACGCGAGGACTCGGCGCCGGTGGCGCTCCTGACATAGGAGCGAAATCCGCAGAGGTCGACAGGCCGCAGCTCGAGGAAGTGCTCTACGGCGCTCAACTCGTATTCTTATGCGCAGGCATGGGAGGAGGAACAGGAACAGGCGCAATGCCTGTAGTGGCGCAGATAGCGAAGGAGCAGGGCGCGATAGTTGTCGCAATGGTCACATACCCATTCGACCTTGAGCGCGTAAGAAAGCTCAAGGCTGAGGAAGGCATCCAGAAGCTGAGGAAGTATGCGGACAGCGTGATCATACTGGACAACAACAGGCTGGTCAAGCTTGTGCCGAACCTGCCGATGAACGAGGCGTTCGCAGTTGCAGACGACATACTTGCGAAGGCCATTGGCGGACTCGTATGGACGATAACGCAGCCGAGCCTGATCAACATAGACTTCGCAGACGTACGCTCAATCATGGGAAGCGGAGATGTGGGATTCATATCAGTGGGCACGGGCAAGGGAAACGACAAGGTAATGGGCGCATCAGAGTCTGTGCTCAAGAACAAGCTTCTTGACGTTGACTTCGAGAACGCGAAAGGCGCTCTGATCCACATATCAGGCGCATCAGACCTGACCCTGGGCGACGCGATAAAGGCCGGTGAAGTAATAACCGAGCGCATGGACCCCAAGGCGAACATCAAGTGGGGCGCGAGGATCATACCTGGGTACGAGGGCCAGATCGAGATAGTGGCGATAGTCACAGGCGTAAAGGGCTCGAGCATAATAGGCAAGTTCGAGGAGCCTAAGGAGACTTCGTACAGCGGGCTTGAGACGATATAATAGCACAACAGTCAAACGGCTTTGGCAGGACCTCTTTTTTCCTGCCGTTTTTCATATTTGGTGAACTGGATGGGAGAAAATCAATTCGACTATGACGCCTTCACACCCAGAATAGCGGTAGCAGGCGTCGGTGGGCAAGGAAGCAACCTGGTGAACAGGCTCTTCTCGAACAGCATAAAGAGCGCAGACACGATAGCGGTGAACACGGACATAGGACACTTGAACATGATCAAGGCCCACAAGAAGATACTCATAGGCAAGGAGATAACGAACGGGCTCGGTGCAGGAGGCTTCCCGGAAGTGGCAGCGAAGTGCGCTGACATGTCAAGAAAGGAGCTGGAAGCCGCGTTGCAGGGGTACAACCTTGTCTTCGTCGCTGCAGGCATGGGAGGCGGAACTGGAACAGGTGCGGCTCCAACAGTTGCGAACGTAGCCAGGGAGCTCGGCGCCACGGTAATAGCCACGGTCACGTATCCGTTTGCGCTCGAGAGGTCAAGGAAGCTGAAGGCTGAATGGGGGCTGGAGCAGCTCCAGAAGCAGGCTGACTGCACAATAGTCATAGAGAACGACAAGCTCCTCTCGTACGTGCCGAACCTGCCGATAGAGAAGGCATTCGAGCTCGTCGACAACATAACCGGGAACGCCGTGAAGGGCATATCCGACACGATAACGCTGCCAAGCCTGATCAACCTTGATTTTGCCGACTTGAGGAACGTGGTAAAGGACACTGGAACGGCAGTGATAAGCCTAGGTTCAGGAAACGGCCCAGACAGGGTGCAGCAGGCCATAAGGTCGACAAGGACTCACCCTCTGCTCAACGTCGATTACGAGGGCGCTAAGGGCGGCCTGATACATGTCGTCGGAGGGGCGAACCTCACAATAAGCGACGCCACTAAGATAGGGGAAGGGGTTACTGATGCCCTTGCGCCTGATGCCAACGTGATCTTCGGCGCAAGGATGCTGCCGGAGCTCAATGACCAGGTAAGGGTCATGTCGGTGATAACAGGCGTAAAGGCGAAGTTCGGAACACCGAAGGAGTACAAGGAGACCTCGACAGCGATGGCAATGGAAGGAGTGGACAGACTTTACTGAGCCTGCTCTCTTCTTCCCTAGGGCAGATGGCCATTAGCTCAGGAAAGCTTAATTAATGGGATAAAACCAGATCTAGTCATGACTACATTAAGGGAGGCGCCAGGCAGGAGGTTCATGGCGCTGAAGGAGCCTGCCGACTACCTGACGCTGCTCAGGAGGGGTGACGGTGCCACTCTCAGGGAGCTCTCGGTGCTTTCCGAGAACATGGGCTTCAGGGAGCACATACGGGATGCCGCATACAGTCCATTCATCGTTTCAAAATCATTGGGAGTCTACCCTGGGCATATGTCTAATCAAAGACAGGCGAGGTTCGCGCCGGGAAGGAGCGTTGCCGATCGGAGGCGCATTTATACAGAAGGCATAGTCTGCATCCTTGACGGCTCCTCGATCTCTGTCGAGCTCGCTGACAGGGTAACTGCCATTCGGGAAATGGACATGATGCAGGGAAAGGGCAAGAAGCAGAGGCCGTTCGTTTATTTCGATTCGATATCCCCCGAGGAGGTAGAGACGAAGGACAAGAACGGCGTGCTCCTGGTAATCTTCAAGCCCAATCCGATAAACGCAGAGGTAGCCCACGATCTGCCTATGAAGAGGGATTTCACATATACGTTCTCGCAGCTCTTCAATGTAGGCGAGCGCCAGGCACTGGTATACGAGGGCTATGACTCAAGGGTGGGCTTGCTTGCGCACAGTTTTGACTCAAAGGGCAAGGCCATCAACATGTACTCGAGTCCCGTAGACGCGAGATTCGGACTCGTTGTAGCCGATGCTGGTCTTACAGTGTCCTAAAGCTGCGGCTACCTGTGCATATTTATATTCGTTTCCCTTCATATATCTCTGAGAGCAACCTTTTGCTTGATAATGGTAAGGTTAGATGCCAGAAGACATAATGTACTCGTCAATGAAGGATGTCAAGCCGGGAAAGTATATCCTGATTGACGGAATACCGTGCAAGGTCGTGGAACTCGACTTCTCGTCACCAGGGAAGCACGGCGCAGCCAAGGTGCGCGTCACCGCTGTGGGCATATTCGACAACCAGAAAAGGACAATGCTCGCGCCGAGCCATGCGGACATAGAGGTGCCCGTGATAACAAAGAAGAAGGCGCAGGTCGTCTCAATCACCGAGACGTCTGCGCAGCTGATGGACCTGGAGAACTATGACACGTTCGAGGTGCCTATACCAGAGGATCTCAAGGCGTCTCTCAAGGCAGGATCGGAAGTGGAGATAGTTGAGAGCATGGGCAAGCGCGCAATATCAAGGGTAGTAGGAGGTGCATGACATGGAGATAACAATAACGGATGACTATGAGAACAAGCTCTTCCAGAGAAGGGAGATATCGGCTCACGCTGTTTACGAAGGCAAGACGCCTACAAAGGCTGAAGTGTCGGAGGGCGTATGCAAGAAGCTAGGCCTGAACCCTGAGACGTTCCAGATCATAAGGATAGACCAGAACTACGGGATAAGGACAAGCGAGATAGTCGCATACTCGTACGGAAGCAAGGAGGCCATGCAGAAGTTCTCGAGAAAGGAGAAGGAGAAGAAGGCGAAGCCTGGCGCCGCTCCTGCAGCTGCTGCGCCTGCCGCGAAACCGGAAGAAAAGAAAGAAGAGAAGAAGGACGGGAAGAAAGATGAAGTAAAGGAGGAGAAAAAACAGTGATGAAAAATGGCAGAAGCCAAGAAGGATGCTCCAAAGAAGAAGAATATCAAGGCCTACAAGCCGGCTGCGAAGTTCTGCTCGAAGTGCGGTGCCAGGATGGCAGACCACAAGGACAGGTTCGCATGCGGCAAGTGCGGATATACCGAGTGGAAGCCAGGCAAATAAGGGGATCATGTGGCTGAAAGGAAGAGGAGGAAGAAGGCAGTCGGCAGCAAATCCGGCAAGACGGCCGCTGGTAAATCCAATAAGGTAGTCAGCGGTATTCCCAATAAGGCGGCCGGTATTGGCTCAAATAGGGCGGTCAGCAGCAATTCCAGCAAGGCAGTAGCAGTGCTTGTCTTCCTCGGAATATTCGTGCTGCTGAACATAATCCTGGCCCTCCCGTCAACCGTGCTCTACGAATACGGGATCATAAGCTACAACGCGCTCTATTTCACTTCTGACGCTACGCTCTCGATGTCGTTCTCGCTGACCGTGATCTGCTATTTCGTCTTCTACAGGAAGATGGGATTCAAACAGATCGCGGAGTCGGTGGGCCTGAAGGGATCAAAGGTCTTCGGTTTTAACCGCGTGCTCCTGGGAATACTCATTTTCCTGATCCTCCTAGTGCTGGAGATAACAGTGGGCATAATCAGCTATATCACGAACGTGCAGATAAACTCGAACGTGGACATCCTGCTTGCATCTGCGCCCATCTGGTTCTACGTATTCACGGCGGTGATCGCTCCGCTGAATGAGGAGATCCTGTTCAGGGGCTTCCTTGTGCCTCGCATAGGCATAATAGCAAGCGCCGTCATCTTTGCGCTGGGACACGTAAGCTACAACTCGACCTTCGGGATCGAGGTAATAGCCGCATTCATCTTCGGACTGCTGGCCGGGTACGCATACAAGAGGACCGGATCCCTGTATCCTTCGCTCATCGCGCACATACTTCTCAACGCGTCGACGCTTCTCCTTACGTTCATGGTGCTCCTGTGAGGATAAAGCTGATAGTGGTGGGCCCGAAGTACCAGCTCAACCTCGGCTACATAGCAAGGGTTGCGAAGAACTTCGGAATAGAGAGACTCTTCCTGGTAAACCCGCGCGTGAATGTTAGGGGAAACAGGGCGATAATGTACGCCAAGCACGCTAGGGAGCTGCTCGAGACCGCAAAGGTCTACAGGAGCTTCGACGATTCGATAAAGGACTGCGAGATCGTCATGGGCACCACCGGCGTATGGGAGAAGGCGCGCTCGAACTTCAAGCAGGTGTACCTGATCGAAGAGGCCATGAAGAGGCTGGAGAAGAGGAAGACAAGAAAAGAGGACGTTCTGGGCCTGGTCATAGGAAGGGATGATACCGGCTTGTCCGTAGATGAGCTAGAGAAGTGCGACATAGTGGCATACATAGGGACAAATCCTGAATATCCCGTGCTGAATATCTCGCACGCGCTGGCGATAATGCTCTTCGTCCTGACAAGAACTAAACTCTCCGGATCTAGGGAAGGGATGAAGCGGCAGAACCCTGACAGGAAGGAGCTGGAATACCTCTATTCCACTTTCGGGTCGATGATGAAAGGAAAGAGGATAAGGAACAGGAAGGCGGTGATGAACGTATTCAAGCGCCTTATAACTAGCTCTCAACCTAATAAGCAGGAACTGCACGCGCTGATAACGGCGCTAAAGTGAGCGTTACTTGCCCTCCTTCTTCCTCTTTACTATCTTTACCTTCGCCGGAGTTACCAGGACCCTGTTCGCGTCGAGCTGGCCTATGTCGCCGTTTATCTTGTCCACGTACCTCTTCAGTTCCGAGACTATGTTGCTTCTCGTGTTCGGCCTCTTGTTCAGCTCCGTCATGTCAAGGAGCAGGATGTTCTTCTTTGCCAACTCCTCCTCTATGGGCTTCACGTCGTCCTCGCTCACAAGAGAAACAGGCTTGATGTACATGTCCGCAGGCTCATGCAGCAAGTCAACGTCGTCCATCTCTACCGAGTTCATGTAGTCCTCTACATTTATCTCCTTGGCAGAACCGAATGTCTGCCCCAGCTTGTCAAAAACTCCCATTCTTATCACCAATCGCCTAGCCATTACTACGACAATTGCTTTTATAATCCTTTCTCTTCTCGGAGTTTAGGGGAATTACCGACTGAGAAGTGCGGGAACCATGCAGACTTTACTTTTTTGCCTCAGCAAATACGACGATCCATGGGTTAGTGAGCTTCTTTTCATGCGCATCCAGTATATTCTCTCGACCCGTTATCATATGGAAGAGATGCTGCATGACCCCCAAGTAGATCCCCAGGAAAGAATGACTTCTCCTCCATTGCCTCCATTGCCGCCATTCCCGCTTCCGCCCCCATCGGCAACACCGCCTGCGCCTCCTTGGCCGACAGTCTGCGAAGTTGCATATGGACTTGCTATTCCTCCAAGTCCTGACACTGCGTTATTTCCTGCAATACCGTTTGAGGGTGCGCTGGCGCTGCCACCACCATTGCCACCATCAGTCTGCGCATAATCTCCTCCTCCGCCGCCTCCGCTTCCATAGCCACCTCCCCCTCCGCCAGTGAATTG
>JASHTL010000048.1 GCA_030040595.1 Microcaldota archaeon | reverse complement strand
ATCAGGGCCAGTTGCACCACTGCAGATATGGCGTTGACCTTTAGTATGCTGAACGTGTTCTTCCCGTGTATCAGCAGGTAGTTCACGTAGCTACCGAAGAGGCTCAGGGTCGAACCCACGGCCAGCAGTACAAGATAAAAGGGCGCGCTTGCATATGCAGTTCCTACAAACAGGTAGATTACAGGTACTGCCATTACAGCGGCGAACACAATTATGGGAAGCACAATTACGAGTTCAAGCTCCAGTATCCTCCTGTAAGTAGTATTGATTTTGTCCTGCGGTGTCAGTTCTTTCACAGCCTGGAATATGGGAAGCAGACCCAATCCGAAGATTCCGTAAATGCTTGCGACCATGGTTATGGCTCTCGATGCAGCGCCGTAATTGCCAAGTACCACAGGAGTTACAAACAATCCTATGAATATTACGGAGAAATAGGTCATGCCGTTGTTGAGGAAATTGGATATGCCCATGGGATAGGTGAAGATGAACATCTCCTTCAGTTGCTTAAGAGACGGCAGCACTATCCTGGGCTTGCAGTGCTTTGCAATGGACCTGTAGACCAGGTAGCTGCCCAGCAGTATGCTTACAAGAGATGCGACCAGGAGCGCAGATACGGCTCCAATGACGCCAAAATAAACCGTGAGAACGATGCTGAAGACCAGCTGCATCAAATTCATGAATGCGCCGATGAATGATGAGAGTCCGCCCTTTGAGAGGCCGATTGTAACATACGTGGCCATGCTGCCGAATATGTAGGCGAATACGGTCAGCGATGCTATGACCATCATCAACGGCGTTATGCCTATGCTGCTGTAAGTAGCGGCCATGTAGTTGCTTATCAGCAGACCAAAGAGGGTTAGGGCAAGGGAGACGCCGCACGCTATTATGTAGGATCCTGAGACTGAGCGCAGCATCCCCTCGTAATCCTTCTTGTACAGGTGCTGCGGCAGGGAGTAGCTGAGATAAGCTCCGGCACCGAAGGCCACGAAGGAATTGAGCAGTGAGTAGAAGCTTATCGCGAAAGTGTATATGCCGTAATTGTACGGTTGGAGCAGCCTTGCCACTATTATGAGCGTAAGGGCAGACATTACCACGCTGGAAACCTGCCCCAGAAAGAGGGGATAGAACATCTTTCCTGCCCTTATCCCGACTCCATCCTTAATTGCGGTGCCCATTCTAAAACCGGAAACATGATCGAGGTGCGAACGCTGGGATTTGAACCCAGGTTATTGGCTTGGAAGGCCAAAGTCCTACCAGGCTAGACTACGTTCGCATTTGCGGTAAGATAATGCCTGTGCAAGCTTATAAACGATACAGAGCTCAGTACCATGACCTTCTTACCATTTCAGGGGTCTTCGGGTTCTTCCTCTTCTCCTCAAGTACCTTAATTACCTCTGCCTTGCTGCTCCTCTCGTTTATCCCTTTAAGCAGGATCTTCGCGTAATCGAAGGATACGTCCTCAAACCTTCGCGCTTTCTGGAACATATGCTTGTCGGTGCGCGCTTCAGCGAATTCGAATTTTCGAGTCTTGCCATAAAACTTCCTGAAGATATAGGTTGCACGCGGAATACTGAAGTCTGATGCTACAACCACGACGTAGCCTTTCTTCCTTATCAAAGGCTTGATAAAGTAGGCATTCTCCATGGTATTCTTTGATTTCTTTTCCCTGATGATCTTAGACTTTGGTATGCCGCGCTCGGCAAGAAAGTCGTACATCTCCTCTGCTTCAGTGCACCCCGTCCTTGTTCTGGTGCCGCCGCCGGTGACTATGACTTTAAGTGGCCTGCGCTTCTTGTAGATATCGAGCGTTGCATTCATTCTCGACAGAAAGATCTTCCACTGTACAGCATTTGCATTGGGGTATCCCAGAACAACGAGATAGTCATATCTTGACATCGGCTCGCCGCAAAATCAGACACGCCTTCCTCTCCTTCCGCCAGGCCTCTTAGTTGTGTCAGTTGGCATCGGTGTCACATCCTCTATGCTTCCGATCCTGAATCCTGACCTCGCGAGCGCCCTTACAACAGCCTGCGCTCCGTGCCCCGGCGTCTTCGATCCGTGGCCTCCTGGCGCTCTTATCTTTATGTTTATGTGCGTGACTCCCTTCTCGATTGCCGCTGCAGAGACCTTGTATGTTGCCTGCATCGCCGCATACGGTGACCCTTCCTCGTGGTCGGCGTCGACAACCATGCCTCCGCTTCCCACGGCAATGGTCTCCGCTCCCGAGAGGTCGGTAATAGTTATTATCGTGTTGTTCTTTGATGAATAGACATGGGCCACTCCCCATCTTGTGCCTTTCTGCTTGACCCTCTGCTGCACGTCGGCAACAACGTTCTCGTAAGCGACCGATCCCTTCTTCGATTCCTTCTGCTGTTGCTGCTCCGCCTGCTTCTTTGTCTTAGGGCTTGGCATTCTCATTCACCTTTACTCGCTCCGGCAGCGGCCGCAGCTCTGCCCGCCGACGCTGCTCCGGCGGCATTCTCACTCCCGGCCTTCGGGTTGTGGTCAAGATTGATTGGCTTGTAGTATGTTATCCTGCTCTCCTCGTCCCTTGTGACAAGGTATCCAGGCGCGCTCACCCTGTGGCCGTCTATCGCTATGAAGCCGTGCGCTATCAGCTGCCTCGCCTGGCCTATGCTCTTTGACATGCCCTTCTTGTAGATTACTGACTGCAGCCTTCTGTCGAGTATGGCCTCAGGGCTTACCACAAGCAGGTCGTCGAGCGTTGCGCCGCTCTTGACTATGCCATACCTTACTAACCGTGCGATTATCTCAGTTCCAACTTTCTCAGTGGCCCTTCCCGCGAGGACCTCCCTCACGTTGCGCCTTATCTTGCCTACTTCCGTAGTGGCTTTCCAGAGCTCGTGCATGTTGCCCAGGCCATACTTGTCGCGTATGCCGTGCTCATGCTCTATCCTCTCCTTGTTCCACATCATCTTTGTCTTTTCGTACTTCCTCCTTATGCGCTTGGGGTCTCCCACTCATTCACCTTATTTTGCAGCCGGCTTCTCAGCCGGTTTTGCAGCTGGCGCGGCTCCTCCGGCAGGCGCTGCTGCTGGTGCAGGGCCTGCTGCCGGTGCCGCTCCTGCTGGAGCAGCTCCTGGTGCGCCAGGCTTTCCGCCTGGTGCAGGCTTTGCGGCTGCCTCGACCTTCGCCTTGGTGACTCCTACAGTAGCGCCGGTTCTGCCAGTGGACCTTGTGCGCTGTCCTCTCACGCGCTGTCCGTACATGTGCCTGAATCCGCGCCATGTCTGGTTCTTGATGTCGCGGTCTATGTCCTGCTTTACCGAGATCGTGAGGTCTGTTCCTGTAACGTGCATGTCAGCTCCGGATTCCAGGTCCTTTCTCCTGTTGAGCATGTATGTCGGTATGCCTGCGCGGGAAGGATCCTTGAGCAGCGATTCTATCTTGCCCGTCTGCTCCTCGCTAAGCGTGCCTATTTTAGTATCCATCTTTATCCCGTACTGCCTCTCCGCTTGCAATGCCAGCGCGTGCGCCATGTTGTATCCTAGTCCCTTGACCTGCATGAGCGCTCCTATAATGCTGTAGCTGCCCCTGATGTCACGGCCGGCCATCCTGATGATGCCCAGCTCGTCTCCTTTCTGCTCTTTTTGTTGCTTCCTCTCCTCTGCCATGTAAACACCAACGCCAGGGTTGGGATATTCAGCATTGCTTTTTGCTTTTGAACCCAAAAGACTCAAAGAGTCATGCGCTGACCGGAACAAAATTCCAGGCGCACGCGTTACCGGATTCTGCCACCCTGGCAAGTGATAGACATTGAAATGTCTAGTTATTTAATATTTGCCGTGGCTGCAGCAAAAGCAGTATAATATGCCAGGGAGGGTATATAAAAGTAACCCCCGGCTTACAGTTATATATTTTACCCAAGAAGAGTAGGTTATGGTGCATATGCACAGGTACGTGCTTCTTTCAGCTGCGATCCTCTCGATCCTTGCGCTGGCAGCAAACGCCACAGAGTACCTGCAGGTGCAAGG
>JASHTL010000047.1 GCA_030040595.1 Microcaldota archaeon | reverse complement strand
TAGTCGGGATAACAGGAGCGGGCAAGAGCTTCTTCGTCAAGACCTTCCTGATACGCGCGAGCTACATATGGAACACGAACGCGATAATAATCGACTGGGCCGGAGAGTACAAGGCCTGGGTCAAGCAGAGCGGCGGGATCATAATCTCGCTCTCCAAGGGCGACTACATAAACATAATGGACCTCTCGGGAATGAAGCCGATAGACAGGGTGAAGCAGATAATGAACTCGCTGGACATACTCACCGATATCGGCCAGTATCCGGAGCAGCGCAGGCTAACAGGCGAGGCGATGGAGCAGGCATACACAAACTCTGGTTTCGTGCTCTCCGAGCTTCCCCGTCCGGACATGGATGCGCCTACGCTGAAGGACGTGGCAATGCTGCTGGAGGAGAAGCTCCAGGACGGGTCTTACGAGTACCCGGCCGAGCTCGAGAACGCGCTCTACAGGCTGCGCCAGTTCACCAGGGAGGGCGAGGACTACTTTGCCAAGAAGTCGACGATAGACATAGCCAAGCTCTCCAACTCAGGGCTTGTCGCGCTCGACCTTTCGGCGCTTCCTGACGAGAAGTTCAGGGCGCTGGCCGCGATGTTCATACTTCAGACCCTCAAGGAGAAGATGCGCTCCGAAGGCTGGAGCAACACCAAGGGCCTCAAGGCGATAGTCGTGCTCGACGAGGCGTGGAAGGTCGCCAGCGACGACAGGAGCGACGCGATAACGATAGTGAGGGAAGGCAGGAAGTACCAGTTCGGGCTCATAGTGGCGTCTCAGAACCCAACCGACGTTAACGAGGCCATATTCTCGAACGTGGGCACAACCGTAATGCTGAGGATCAGGTTCGAGAAGTTCATGAACTACCTCCAAGGATCCCTCAACTTCTCCAGCTTCATGAGGTCTGCGATAGGCAAATTCGGCGTGGGCCAGGCTGCCTTCGACATGTCCTTCCATGCGGCGGTGCAGTTCCCCGATGTCTTCCTGCTGGAGCGCATCGTCGGCGAGGAGCCGCTGGACGTGTACACGATAAACATATCCGAGATACTCACGCAGTCGGAGCTTGCAGACACGAGCATACAGAAGGAGTACTACCTCGAGAGGATAGACCTTAATTCTAAGCTTATAGAGGTGGGGATAAGCTCGGACGTGATAATCGCGATACTGGGCGAGCTGGACAAGAAGGACCGCATATCGGACATACGCGACCTTGTGCGCCTTATGATGAACAAGGGAGTGAGCAGGGAGGTCGTGGTCGAGTTCCTCAGGAGCCTCAAGATGGTCGACACTACCATAACAAGGGTATTCTCATACGTCTGATGATCCCATGGCCAACACGTATATCGTTGACAGGATAAGGCTGGAGAAGATCCTCTCCGCATTC
Source organism: Microcaldota archaeon (assembly GCA_030040595.1). Lineage (GTDB taxonomy): Archaea > Micrarchaeota > Micrarchaeia > Micrarchaeales > CABMGC01 > JAKAVK01. The sequence continues at coordinate 2,396 of JASHTL010000047.1, read as the reverse complement.
AAGGTCAGCACCAAGAACATAGACGAGATGCTCAACCAGATAAACAAGACACATAGGCACATAAACGCGCTGGCCCTGGTGAGCATGCTGCACAGGTACGGAGTCAAGCCGGCAGATGCGGCAAGCATACTTAGGAGAATAGGCGTGGACGACGTCACGATAACCGAGATATTCAACAGGGTTGACGAGCAGAACATAAGCGAGACATACGGCAAAGTGGTGGAACTGAGCGTAGATTAGATGGCAAAGAAGGTAGTGTGCATAGTCTGCGGAAGGGAGAGGCCGGGCATACCCGTCAAGGAGGACTGGGTGCTCAACGCCATGCGCTGGTTCAAGAGCAACGTGACTAGGAATGCGCAGGACAACACCCTGGTGGTCTGCAAGGAGGACTGGCCCAAGTACGACAAGGCGAGGAGGAAGTTCACTACAAGGAGGGCGCTCTACGTGGCGCTCGGGGTCATATTCCTAATAGTGGGGAACATTATCTCATTCAGCTTCTATACCATCATAGTCACCCTGGCCATACTCCTCTTCTTCTACCTGCTCTCGCTGCTCAGCTACATGCCTGCGCTGTACATAAAACAGGAAGGGGAACGGGAAAAGGCCCAGGGGAAGCAGAAGCGGCAGTGAGTGCCAAGGACCTTGAGGGCGTGCCTGCAAAAGGCACGCAAGTATAAGAAAGTTCCTATCTCAATATCTAATACGTTTACAGGTAGATGGTATGGCAGCAGAGACCGTGACTATCCCTAAGGTGGAGGAGGTCACCTTCAATGGCAGTCTCAGCGGCACGCTTGATCAGGCGCTGGCAAAGCTCTCAAAAGCGCCCTTCTACTCGGCCAAGATAGTGAGCGGCAAGCTCGTTGCGGCAAGGGTGGAGAGCAGGAACATAAACAAGAAGCCGTACCTCTTCTATATGATAGAGCTCTCAAGCAACTCCGTCAGCGTCGCCTATTCGATACCTCCTGACACGAGCGAGCGCATGAGGCGCGCGCTGGTGATCAAGGACCTTGTATCAGTGCTCTCGATACTCTCAGGGATATTCTCGATAGACGAGACGCACTTCTACCAGTACGTCGATTCGGTCATAGACGACCTGCTCGGCGGGCTCTCCGAGAATTACAGCAGTCTCTTCAACAAGTACGACGCGCAGCTGTCGGAGTACAGGGAGCTTAAGAGGCTGAACCTGGAACTGGGCGCTGCAAACAGGAACCTGACTGTCCAGTCCACCCAGCTTGACGAGGAGAACAAGAGGCTCAAGGAGGACCTCGCCGCGCTGCAGAAGTACTCAGACCAGGCGCTGATGGCCATGATCTCAGACTGGATACAGGTGCACAACAGCACTATAGACGTGGGAGACTTCGCGAAGACGTACAACATAGTTGAGCCCAGGATAGAGCAGATCCTTGATAAGATGGTGTCACAGGGATACCTCGAGCTGAAGGAATGACATGAAGTACTCGATATCCGTAAAGAAGCAGTTCAGGTACGTCAAGACCTACAAGGTGATCAAGAAGGTCAACGACCAGTCGAATGCGATATCGAGGCTCATAGCAGGCCTGCTTGATAAGTACGTGGTGAAGAGCGGCGAGAAGAGCACCTGAGCAGATGTTTCCATGGTATCTACAAGGCGCTTATTACTGGTTGCTGCGGTACTGCTAATAATAGTGCTGGCTGTGGTCTTATTTTACATAGCCGTCTCGGTCAGCTCCATCCTCAGCGTACACTTTCTGCCTCCTGTCAATGGCACAATACACGGCAACGTCTCCCTATCAACAGACGACATGCTTACGTACAACAACTCGCAGAACCTTGTGGATTACGCTTTGATCAACTACGCGCTCACAAACGCGACACTGGTCAATGCGTCGCTGTCAGTTTACACGAAGCAGCCATTGGAAAAGGTATACCTGATAGACACGGTGGTGGGCGCAGTCGACTACTGCGACCAGTGCTTCCTGAGCAGCACGCTCTACCCTGCGCTTTACAGCACGCTGCAGCAGCACGGACTGCTGCTGAACTCGAGCAGCTTCGGCCTCGTATCGCTCTCCAACATGAGCACCATACCAGACAACTCCATAATCGTGCTGCCCACCGGAAGGGTGCTTGCGAGCCTTCTTCCGGGGAACACCTCATACGCCGGCCAGAGCCTGACCGGAAACACAACCCTATTAAGCCTTTTTGCGAAAGGCGATTCTGTCATATACGTGGGCGTCAACTTCTCAACATCCATAGGCTTCGGCGGAACGATCTACAGCACCCCGCAGCAGACCAAGACCGTGTTGAACCAGTCAGGAATAACCATTAGCGCCTTCCCATACTATTCCAGCAATTCTACAGTGCCGCTAAATTTCTCCAAACCCACATTCAGTTTCCTGGCAGCGCAGGTGAACGGGAAC
>JASHTL010000046.1 GCA_030040595.1 Microcaldota archaeon | reverse complement strand
GTTTGCCCTGAGCAGCACGTCGTTTATCGCATCCTCTCCGTGCTGGCCCAGCCTGTGCATGTAGACATGGCTCTCCACGAAAAGAGCATCCTGCAGGTCGTTTATCTCCACAAGCCGCCTTTTCCTGGATTCCGACGCCCTTTTCCACTCCTCGCTGCTCATTCCTGTAGCGTCCTTCAGTATTCCCTGCACCTTCTTGTCGAGCTCCGTGACCCTCTCCTCGACCTTCTGCACGTAGGCACTCTCGAGCTCTCGCTTGCCTACCGACTCCTCAAGCTCCTTTGTGACCTCAGCGTTTACAAGTGACGACTTTACCTTTGTCAGTCCCATTCCCTCGGCCTTTGCCTCGCTGAACGACTTCAAGTACTCGGCTCCGCTCAGAGGATCCTCAGCTGCTATCCGCTCTGCGCGAGCCAGTGCCTGCGACACCACAAGCTCTTTCTCTATGACAGCATAATTTTCCTTGATATCATCGGCTTTGAGCTTCATGACCTGCATCGCGGATGCGCCTTCTTTTTCGGCCTCTCCCCGTGTAACGGGCAATTCCGTGACCGCTGCCTCTATGTTTTTATTCGCCGTGCCGATCCTGTCCTCAACAGTTTCCCAGGACACGCCCCCAGTCTCGGCTGCAATAGCATTTCCCATCTTCCTGAGTTCCTGGACTGCTTCTTTATCGCCTGCGGTCACTCCATTGCTTATGGCAATCTGTACTTCAATTATCTTCTCGCTCTTCTCATGGGACACTGCAATGTCCTCCTTCTGCTGTTCCAGGGTCAGCTCCGCAAAGCTGCCTTTCAGTGCCTTCTCCTTCTTTTCCTCCTCCTTTCTCTCCTTCTCAAGATCGGTGACGAATTTCTCAGGCTGGGTAAGAAAATCCATGACCCGCTGCGATCTTTTGTCTGCGACCCCTGTCCCTGCCATCGTATGCGCCTAATGAATTGGATCGCCAAAGGTTAATAAAAACCACATAGAGCGAATTATGAAGGGAAATTAATTGCGAAAGGATGGCAGATACGCGGGCCCGGGGGGATTTGAACCCCCGACTTACTGGTTAAAAGCCAGCCACTCTAGCCATGCTGAGTTACGGGCCCGTATGTTTATGCTTTCTCCACCATAAGATACTTTAAGCCGTAAGCTCATTTCATACGTGCCTGGTCTGATGCGACACGGACAACGAAGACTCCAAGCGGCTATGGAGTACCTGATGACTTATGGTTGGGTTCTCATAGTGATAGCCATAGTACTTGCCGTCCTATACTACCTTGGCGTATTCTCCGGCAACAGTCAGGCCAGCCAGGCATGCGTTGCTGCGCCTAGCTACTCGTGCTCGTTCGTCTCGCTCGGGTCGATGGGCACGCTGAATACAAACGTGGCGGTCTTCCTGGGCGGGGTCACGGTAAATTCGCTCGGATGCTCCAATACCAGTTCGGAGCCGTCAACATTCTCGTCCATAACCCCTATCTCGATGAACAACGGCCAGGTCACAAGCCTATCGTTCTCGTGCCCGGGAATAGCTGACATGCTTGGCGCGCCGTTCAGGGGCACGCTCTGGATCACCTATTCCACTTCCTCGCAATCAGGCCTTGTCGCGGAAGTGGGCGCGGTCAGCGCGCGCGTGACGTACATCGGAACAACAGTATCAGCGGGTAACTCGCTTGGTTACGTCCCGATAACCCTGACTAACTCGCAGTCCACAGGCACCGGTTCCAGTTTCCAGCAGATGATAACAGTTACGAGCAGCTCGTACTCGCAGTACATAAACTCCGGATGGAGCAATGTCGAGTTCACATACAACGCGCCTGCAGGGTCAGGCGGCACAGCGCTCCAGGCATGGATTGAGAGCGGCGCCTCAAATACGGCTTCAAGCACAGTAGTATGGGTGAACATCCCTGCAGGCATAGCGGCCAATGCCAACGCAGTAGTATACATGAACTTTGTGTCAGGCAACGTCATGTCAGCGAGCGGGCCCACGGGCGAGGCCTCGCAGCTCAGCGGCACATACGGGGAGTACGACAACATAGCACAGGTGATGGCGTCAGGCCTAGAATACCAGGTCTATTACTATTCAGGAAGCACGTGCAGCTCAGCGTCATACCAGGACCAGCTCTATGCGGCAACGCTCGCAAACTCGGTCACGATATCAGGATGTGCATCCTTTGTCTCGAGCACTGCTCCGTTCACAACTTCGGGAACAGGTTCAACGCAAAACGTTGACGGCACAAACGAGAATTATGTGGTTCTTAACCTCCAGGAAGGCGACAGCGGCGGGTCCGCGTATCCGGACCCGCCAGTCGCAGACAACGCCTATTCATGGCAGATAAAGACCATCGGCTGGGCAGAGGTGCCTTCGTCAACGACATTCTATGTGGAAACGGACGACGGCACTGCAGTTGGCGATGCGCCCAGCGGAACAAGCGGCACTACCTCAGACTGGCTTGGAGGTTCTTCAAATCCGAACAACATTGTAAGCTCGTGGACGACCCAATCAGCGGCGGAGTACAGCGGAACAGTGTCAACAGCAGGCGCATACAGGATAGAGGACGACTACTTTGAGGACGGTGGAGAAGCGTATACGGCGCTCTGGTCAAGCCAGTCCATCAGCTATTACCACGCGAACTTTCCTCCGAACGGCGTCATGCCTAGCGTAAGTTTCGGAGGCTATGTATGATTGAGCGCACCGCAGCGGGCAACGAATATTAAACTAACCTTCTATATCGATTCATGGTTTCGGAATACGTAGCGATAATCATCTTCGCGATAGTGGCCGTGCTCGAGCCGCTGCTGATGCTCCTCGGATCCAAACTGATAAGGAGGAGCAGCAGGGAGAACCCTGTGAAGAAGGGCAACTACGAGAGCGCGGAGGAGAGCTACGGAAGCAGGACCAGCGTAATGAACGAGTATCTCTACTACTTTCCGATGTTCCTCGCGTTCGAGGTGATACTCGCGGTGATGCTTATCTGGGTCGCTGGCGCAAGGTCGGTCAGCGTTGTAGCCAATTACGCGATACTCGGC
>JASHTL010000005.1 GCA_030040595.1 Microcaldota archaeon | reverse complement strand
TTCAATTTCACAGCCTCAACTCCAAGTGCGCTTTCTATCTGCCTTATCTCATGCTGTTCGTACTCGGAATTGACTATCGCTATTCTGTCGTTGGCAAGTATATTGTTCCCCAGCGCGTTGAGATCGGTCTTAAGCACGTGCACTGCAGCTCCCGGAACAACATTCCTCAGCAGCGATATCTCGCTCTCCGTTGCTATCTCCGGGACAAGTATCGACCTGGAATTTGCCACGGCGTATACGCCGACAAGATCTGATCCGTCGACGGAGATCCTGTGCGCCTCCACACCCATGTTCTCCTTTATCATTGCAACCTGCTTGTCAGTAGCGGTTTTGCTTATCAGCGCAAAGGAATCAGTTGCTATGGCGAACGCGCCTATGAAGGAATTGCCGCCTATGCTGAGCTTCGCCACTCCCATCCGAAATACCTGATTAGGCCTTTGGCTCGCTTTGAGGCGCAGCCGCGGCCTTCTTCTCATCCTTCTTAGCTGTATCCTTCGCCTCGCTCTTCTTCTGCTCCACCTTCTTGCCTATGTCCTTGGCGACCTCCTTCTGAACCTGTGCGGCAGTCTTCGTTGTTGCTGTTGCTGCTGTTGTCGCGGTCCCTGATGATTTCGCCGGAGTTGACGCCGCACTCTTCGCTTCTGCCGGCTTTGCAGCAGTTGCAGTGGTTGCCGATGCCTGCTTCTTCTCAGGAGCCTTCTCGACCTTCTTCTCTCCTGGAAGCGCAGCCTCCACGAGCTCTCCCGTCTTGCTTATGGAAATGGTTATCGGCTTTAGCCTGTTCGTGCCGTTCGCCTCCATGTACTCGTTGAGCCGCTGGCTTATCTTTATCGAATCGGGGGAGGACTTGAAGTGCCTCGCTATGTGCTCGCGCATGTAGCTTATCGCCTTCCTGTGGCGCCTGCTCGCGTGTATCTTTACAAGCTTGTTCCTCAGCTTTATCGTTATTGTCGAAGTTACGGTCTTTGGTGTCGCTGTCGTTGCCATTCTATCCCTTTATCCTTAGTTTTGTCCTCCTCCAGCTTCGCTGGCGCTGGTTGTACTGTATGCTCCTGTGCGTCCTGACCATAGCCAGTATCGGCATTCTCCTGTTCCTCTTGAGCATCTTTCCCAGTCTTCTCTTCTTCAATGCGCTCTTCTTTCCCATCTATATCACTTGTGCTTGAATTCGATCTTAGTCTCCGGCCTGTATGTAAGTTTTGTGAGTATGCTCTTGAGCTGCTCCTCGGTTATCCTTGCCGTTGCACGCCCGCTCTGCGCCAGAGAGATAACAAGGTCTATCAGCTGCGAGTATACTTCCGGGCTCGCCATTCTGACATTCATCAGCCTCTCGTATGCCTCTGGAGTCAGGAACTTCCTCGCAAGCTCCCTCTTCTGCTGCTCTATCTGCATCTGCCTTATGCGTTTGGCATAGGCGCGCTTGAGCTTCTCCTGTTCATCGCTGCCCTGCTGCTCCTCAGCCGCCACTTCCTGCACCCTTTGCTATCTCGTTCGAGATCTTGTCTATGAACGATCTTCCGGATGGAGTTATCTCGCGGCCATGTCCTGTCTTCTTGACATAACCGAGTTTCTCAAGTGCGTCGAATGAATCCTTTATTATGCTGCCTCCTGACCTGAAATGGTGGTGACTGTGCACCAAGTGCCTCTTCCTGTTTCCGTATCTAGTCCTCAGCGTCGAGACGCCCAGCGGCCCGTTCAGATATACCTGCCTCAGAACCGAGGCGCACCTTACGTACCAGAAATCCTGGTCTGCAGGCGCGCGCTCCCTGCCGGCTCCGCTCTTTACGTATTCAACATACTTCGGCTTCTTGACGTCGCTGGCCTTGAGCCTAGCGGCAGCCCTGCTTATGAACTCGCTTGCGTCAACCTCTAAAACATCCGCCATGAACAGCACCTTTAGCATGAACCTGAACAAATAGCCCAAAGTAGACTAGATCAGCAGCCTTATAATAGGGACATCAGGTATTTATTAGTTGCTGTGCAAATAAATAGTGCATATTCTAAGGTCAAAAGGAAGGAGGCGAAACGATGAAGCTTAACCTGATAGAAGACGAGAAGGAGAGCCTGATAGTCGAGTTCGAGGACGTGGACAGGGGCATACCTGACCTGATAAAAGGAAAGCTCCTGGAGAACAAGGACGTCAGCTTCGCCAGCGTGGTCAAGGAGCACTTCGAGGTCAGCAAGCCAAGGCTTGTGGTGAAGTCCGAGAAGAACGCGAAGACACTTGTTCTCAAGGCCATAGAGGACCTGGAAGACGAACTCAAGGAGCTGCAATCCCAGGTTCCGAAGAAGTAATCCTATGAAGCAGGGAGTGCGCATACTTGCGCTCAACGATTCCCCTTTTACTCTGAGTGACAAAAAGACACTTGTAATCGGCATTATAGGGAGGGAGGGCGTGATAGAGGGGGTGATCTCATTCTACGTCTCAGTGGACGGAACCGACTCAACCAAGCAGATACTACGGAGCGTAAGAAAATCGAGGTTTGCCGATCAGATAAAAGTCATAGCCCTCAACGGTACGGTGATAGCAGGAATGAATGTCATAGACCTGCCAATGATAAAGAAGTACTTGAAGGTTGAACCCATCGCAATAACAAGGACAAAGCCGCACCATAAGCTCCTCGAAGATGTGGCTAGGCGGAGACTGGGGAAGGAGAGAGTTCATGCGATAAGGACGCTGAACGATGGCCTTGCAGTGGAGAAGATCGGCGGATACTACACGCAGAGGATATCCAAATCAGAGAAGCCGAGGCCGGGAATGGTTGGCCTGTGCGTGCATCTACTAAGACTCGCACACCTGGTTGCGAGCGGAGTAACACGCGGCGAGTCGAAAGGAAGGCTATGACCTGCTCGCCATGGTTTGTAGGGCTGACTTATTAAACTTTCGTGGCAAAGTTTCGTCAAAGTGGTGGTGCATATGGCGCGTAAAGATACGATAGATGAGGCTATAGGTGTTTTGAAGTCGAACAGGATAAAGTGGGTTGACCTGCAGTTCACCGACCTGCTCGGCCGTCTTCAGCATGTTACCGTGCCTGCCGACCAGTTTGACCGCGACGCTTTCAGCAGCGGTTTCGGAAAGCTTGACGGAAGCAGCATAAAGGGATTCACGGAAATATTCGAGAGCGACATGGTTCTGATACCGATACCGGAGAGCGTCAGGCCGATTCCATGGTCGCAGGGGGTTGCAAGGGTCACGTGCGAGGTGCATCGCGGCGCAGGAGTAGGCAGGTTCGAGCGCGATCCGCGCGGAGTAGCGGAGAAAGCGGAAGAATACCAGAACGAGCTAGGGTACAAAAGCTACTTCGGCCCGGAACCGGAGTTCTTCGTATTCGACTCTGTTAACATGGACATTGCGATGCCCAGCTCCGGCACAGGCTACAGGATAAACGCGAGAGAGGCACCATGGTCAAACACCGGAGGCTACGTTATACGGCACAAGGAGGGATACTACCCTGCTGAGCCTGTGGACCAGCTAGGCGCGGTCAGGCTTGAGATGGTCACTATACTTAAGGAGAATTTCGGGCTCGATATAGAAGCAACGCACCACGAGGTTGCTACGGCAGGCCAGGGAGAGATAAACTTCAGGTACTCCACCCTTGTCGATACCGCAGACAAGCTGCAAACGCTCAAGTATGTGGTGAGAAACGTTGCGCACAACCACGGCATGATAGCAACGTTCATGCCAAAGCCAATGTACGGCGACAACGGCACTGGCATGCACACGCACTTCAGTCTCTGGACCCTGGGAAACAGGAACCTGATGTTCGACAGGGATGACAAGTATGCAGAGCTGAGCAAGGAGGGCAGGTATATCATCGGCGGAATACTGAAGCATGCGCGCGCCGTGTCTGCGATAATCTCGCCAACAGTGAACAGCTACAGAAGGCTCATACCTGGATTTGAGGCTCCTGTCTACCTCGCGTGGAGCAGGTCAAACAGGAGCGCGGTCGTCAGGGTGCCAACGTACTACAAGGGCATAGAGAAGGCGAAGCGCATAGAGTACCGCGCGCCAGACCCGACGTGCAACCCGTACCTCGCATTCTCGGCAATACTTATGGCAGGCCTCGACGGCCTTAAGAAGAAGACGGATCCGGGCGCCCCTGTGGTCGATGAGAGTATATACGAGATGAGCGCATCGAAGCGCAAGGAGCTGGGCATAGGCGAGCTTCCGAAGAGCCTTGACGAGGCGCTTGACGAGCTTGAGTCAGACCGAGAGTTCCTCAAGCCTGTCTTCAGCAGCTCTCTGCTGGACACCTACATTGACCTCAAGAGACAGGAGTGCAGGGTCATGGCCTCGTATCCGCATCCGATGGAAGTATACAACTATCTTGACGGATAGGGCGCAATGCCTTTTATATCCTCTCAGCGCAATGTATGTTTAGGACATAGATCGCTATGGCTGGCACTAATGGCGACGAGAACGTGAAAGTTGCACTCATACAGATGAGCGTCAGCGACGACCCGGATGCGAATCTTGAGAGGGCTCTCAAGCTTATCGATGAATCTGCCAGGAAAGGCGCGCAGATCGTATGCCTGCCTGAACTCTTCAGGTCAAGATACTTCTGCCAGTCAGAGGATGCGGACAACTTTTCTCTTGCTGAGACGATACCTGGCAAGACCACTGAAATGCTCTCAAAAACGGCCAAAAGGAACGGCGTGGTTCTAATAGCCGGAATCTTCGAGAAGAGGACCAGGGGACTCTACCACAACTCGGCAGTAGTCATAGACGCTGACGGATCTCTGCTCGGGACATACAGGAAGATGCACATACCTGATGATCCTCACTTCTACGAGAAGTTCTACTTCACACCAGGCGACACCGGATTCAAGGTGTATGCTACTAAATACGGAAAAATAGGTGTGCTGATATGCTGGGACCAGTGGTATCCTGAAGCGGCACGGATCGCAACCCTGATGGGCGCGCAGATAATCTTCTACCCCACAGCGATAGGCTCGCTTCCAGGGGAGGAGAAATCGGCAGAGGGAATGCGCTCTGCATGGGAGACCGTGCAAAGAGGCCATGGCATAGCTAACGGCGTCTTCATCGCCTCTGTCAACAGGGTGGGCAAGGAGGGAACACTAGACTTCTGGGGCTCTTCATTCGTCTCCGGGCCTTTCGGCGAGGTAGTTGCGAAGGCCGGCGCCACAAGAGATGAGATAGTCATGGCCAGGTGCAACTTGCACGAGATAGACGTAGTGAGACACGAATGGCCTTTCCTCAGGGACAGGAGAATAGATGCTTACAAGGGAATATCGTCAAGGTTTATCGACGAAAAAGACTGATCCTGTGTTTTGATGGAGAAGAATACGCCGTTTGGACTTGGATACGCTATGCCTGCGGAATGGCGGGAGCACGATGGCACGTGGCTGGCGTGGCCAAAGAACGAGGAATCGTTTCCCGAAGAGATACGCCCTGAAGTAGAGAAGACGTACGTGGAAATAATAAACACACTTGCGCCAAACGAGACCGTAAACCTGCTTGTCGACGACAAGAGAACCTGTGACAGGGTAAGGTCGATGCTCGATTCGCGTGGAGTGAAGGGAAAGGTTGCAATTCACACGATAAGAACTGTCGATGTCTGGTTCCGCGACTACGGGCCCATTTTCGTTGTAAATAAGTCCGGGGAAGTGGCATACGATCACTGGGGTTTCAACGCGTGGGGAGAAAAGTACGAGGACTTGAAAGAGGATGCGCACATACCGGATAAGATCCCCTTGCATGCACTCAGGTCATTCAGTCCTCGTATGGTACTCGAAGGCGGTTCTATAGACGTGAACGGCGAAGGGACGCTGCTTACCACGGAGCATTGCCTGCTCAACAAGAACAGGAATCCGAACATGACAAGAAGCAAGATAGAGGGAAAGCTCGCTGATTATCTTGGGGCTACAAAGGTAATCTGGCTTAAGGACGGAATTGCAGGAGATGACACCGATGGCCATATAGACGACATTGCCAGGTTCGTGAATGAGGACACAGTGGTCTGCGCACTTGAAGAAGACAAAAAAGACGAGAATTACAGCGCGCTACGGGAGAACTTCGAATTGCTGGAAAAGTCAACAGATGCTGGAGGGAATAGTCTTAGGGTAGTGCCGCTCCCAATGCCGAGGCCCGTAGTGTACAAAGGGCAGCGACTGCCTGCTAGCTACACAAACTTTTATATCGCAAATGGCGTTGTGCTTGTGCCGACATTCAGGGATCCAAGCGACGAAAAGGCGCTTGGCATCCTGGGCAGACTCTTTCCGGGCAGAAAGATCATCGGAATAAACTGCAGGGAGCTGGCATACGGCTTTGGCACAATACACTGCGCTACGCAACAGCAGCCAAAAGGAAATATCAATGGTGCAAAATAAGCAGAGCAGATATGCCGATCAGCAGCTGTATTCTACCTCTATCGGGTACTGCCAGCTGTAGATCTTCACACTCTTCTGCTCAACGGTCGCCTTCTCCTCGCTCTTATTCTTTTGGTTCATGGTCTCAGCCTTGTCAGAATGGGTTTATCTTGTATGCAGGAAGCACTGACACTACGAAGTCGCGCATGTCATTTAGCTTCAGGAGCTGCATATTCCAGTACTCCTTCGGCTTTATCTCGTAAGCGTCCACATACTGCCAGACGTACCAGTAAAGGTACCTCTGTTCCGTTTCTGTGAGATCGAAACCGTCCCTGAACTTCTCGACCACATGCGGCATGACTCCCGTACTGTCCTGCGTGTAATGAAATGGAGTCCTCCATGTCTTGTTGACTTTTATCTGGATTTGCATATACTCAGGGTTGTTGTATTATGGGTGGGTTATGGGGTATGCGCTGGGAAATTTATGCTGTGGGTGGGTTGTGGGATTGGGTTCCTTCAAGCAAAAAGAGTCCCATTCATGCATACCCCATTGAGTTATATTATGTCCAAGCCCGTATTTAATGGTGATTAGAGCGTTTCGTGTTAAAGCAGGGAAACTCCATATAAGATGTATCGATTAATTTGTACTATGGTAATATTTAATTGTTATTGATCATAAACATAACAAACATTTATATATGGAATCAGTCATGTTATATAACATGAGCATACCAAGGCCGGTGAAAAACGCATTCGACGCGGTAAAGAGCCAGCAGCAGCATGTTTACCTGAAGCACCTGAATGGCAATTATTACGTCTACAAGCAGACTTATGCGTGGTCGAAGGACCAGGACAAGAGCAGGACCATATCCGAGTACATCGGCAAGATCACCCCGGATGGAGTATTCATC
>JASHTL010000045.1 GCA_030040595.1 Microcaldota archaeon | reverse complement strand
ATTCACAAAGGTAGATGCCGAATGGGATTTAAATACCTGACGCGAGCTATGGCTTACGGTGCAATGTCACTTATCAGCGAATTCAAGGACTTCATAACCAAGGGCGACGTAGTTGCTCTGGCAGTGGCAGTGGTCATAGGCGTGGCTTTCAACGCGGTGGTTACCGCGTTCGTCTCAGACCTTATAACTCCGCTCATAGGCGTGGCGGGGCATTACAATTTCGCTGCGCTTACGTACACGCTGAACGGCAGCACGTTCGAGATCGGCCTTTTCGTAAACGAGCTTATAAGCTTCATAGTCATAGCGCTCGTGGTCTTCTTCCTGCTGGTGAGGCCGATAGAAAAAATCAAGGCCAGGCAGGATGCCAAGAAGCCAAAGGCTGCTCCGGACACGAAGACGTGCCCGTACTGCTTCACGAGCATACCGGTAAAGGCGACAAGGTGCCCTAACTGCACGTCAAGGCTGAGCAAGTAATGATGGATATGGCAAAAGAAAGCACATTATGGCCGGTAATCACGCTAATAGCGGTGCTGCTCCTCGGAGCGGTTGCAGTGGTCTCGATATTCCACAGCCAGTCCTCTTCGGGAAGCCAGCAGCAGGCTCCTGCAGGAGGGACACACGTCATAACAGTAACAGCAATCGGATACGCTACAGGACAGCCATCGGAGGAGTTGATTTCCATCTCGGCAAATGCGACAGGAAACACAACTGCGAATGCGGTTGCAAACCTCTCCCGCACAACTGCGCTGCTTAACACTACAATCTATCCTTTCCTAAACGGCAACCTCAGCAACATACAGACAACGGCATACAGCGTGCAGGCTATCTGCAATGGAACAGTATATGAGATAAACCAGTACCAGATCAGCCAGCCTGCCGTCTTTCCTTACAGCCAGAACTGCAACTCCACTGTTGTCTATAGCGCGGAAGAGCAGTTCTCCGTAACGCTCAATGCTACGCGTGCAGATCCGGCAGTAAGCGCGGTCAGCGGCATAAGCAACGTATACGTGGATTACGTCGAGTCGCAATTCTCAAACTCGCAAATTGCGTCACTGAAGCCCATAGCCCTTGCAGCTGCCATGTCAAACGCGACATCGCAGGCTATGGCAACCCTGGGGCAAGGCTACAATATATCAGCACTCAACATAACCGTGGACAATTACGGGCCCGTGTTCCCTCTTGTAGCTTCGGCAGCATCAGGATCGTCAGCGGCTCCGCAGCCGATAATATACCAGGGCAGCAGCAGCGTGACAGGGACAGTCACTGTTGTCTTCTCCTACCAGAAGAAATAAGCTGCTACTTGCCAGCGCCGTCCTTCTCAGGCCTTACCGCCGGGAACGGTATGACTTCCTTTATCGAGATGTTGTCTGTCAGTATCATTGCGAGCCTGTCTATCGCAAGGCCCATGCCTGCCGTAGGTGGCATGCCGTACTCTATCGCCTCGATGAAGTCGGAGTCGCTGGGCGGCGCATCGTAGTCGCCTTTCTTCCTCTCCTGCTCCTGGGCCTCGAGCTTCCTGCGCTGCTCCACAGGATCCGTGAGCTCGGAATAGCAGTTGCCTTCCTCCTTGCCGGCGATGAAGAGCTCGAACCTCTCGCTCAGCCTGGGATTTCCGCGCTTATCCTTGGTGAGCGGGCACATGTATGACGGGAAGTCGACAACGAAAGTCGGATGGAAGAGCTCCGGCTTTATGTATTTGTCGAACAGTGCGTCCGCAACGTGGTACGCGTTCTTTATCGGTATGTCAAGGTCTTCCTTCTTTGCAACTTTCGCTGACTCGGTGTCACTCATGTCCGAGACGTCGATGCCAGCCTGCTTATTGAGCTCCTCCACCCACGGCACCCTCTTGAAAGGAGGAGTGAAGTCGAGGTCCTTTCCCTGGTATTTGATCTTGTACGATCCGAATATGTTCTTGACAAGGCCTGAGAGCATCTTCTCGGTGAACTTCATGAAGTCTTCGTAGTCCTTGTATGCCTCGTAGAACTCTATCTGCGTGAACTCCGGATTGTGCGTAGAGTCTATATCCTCGTTCCTGAAGTCCTTCGATACCTCGTAGACCTTCTCGAATCCGCCTATTACCAGCCTCTTAAGGTAGAGCTCGTCAGATATCCTGAGGAAGACCTTTGTGTCCAGCGCGTTGTACTCGGTAAGGAACGGTTTCGCATTGGCCCCGCCGTACTTCGGCTGGAGAACCGGGGTCTCGAACTCCACGTAGCCCTCGGAATCAAGGAAATCGCGCAGGTACTTTAGGATCCTGGCTCTTATCACGAAGAACTGCCTGACATTCGGATTCGTGATCAGGTCAAGGTGCCTCTTCCTGTACCTTATCTCAGTGTCAGTCAGTCCGTGGAATTTTTCCGGGAGTGTGAGGAGCGACTTCGAGAGCATCACTATTTCTTTTGCCTCAACCGTTATCTCGCCTTTCTTTGTCTTCATGACAATGCCGCGCACGCCGATTATGTCTCCGGAATCAGTAAGCTCGGTTATCCTGAGAGAGTCGTCCTTGGTTGCGCCCTCCCTTGCGAGGACCTGCACCTTCCCGTATCCGTCAAGTATGTCCATGAAGCAGAGCTTGCCCATCTCCCTGCGCTTTATTATCCTGCCTGCAACCCTGACCTCCTTGCCTTCCAGCGTCCCGAATTCTCCTGTAACATCGACGCTCTTATGGGTCCTTGAGAATGAGTATGGATACGGATTGATTCCGAGGCCACGCAGCTTCTTTAGCTTCTCGAGTTTGAATTCGTCTGGCATCAAAAGACCGGTTCGATAGATTGGAGACAAGAAAGTATATAAGCAGTTTCATGGCCTGGTCTTCGCGTGCATGATCCCCTCTATAACGAAGAAGAATGTGATCACGAGCGCGATGATTATCACGATGAGAACAGGCAGAATGTAATCGGAATGCGAGCTTAATGCGGGAGTGGAATTCGTGGTTGGAGACGAAGTGGAGTTGGCCGGGGCAGGACAGGAAACGTAACCGGCGCACGGCGCAGTCGCGTTTGCGGTGGATATCCATGTGCATCCCACAGGCACGTTTGGCAGGTAGCACACGGTTGACGATGCAATTGAAACCGGCACGGTGGTTGTCGATGATGATGTTGTTGTCGATGAGGATGTTGTGGAGCCTGGAATCCTCTCGAGGAGCGCCTCAGGCGCCGGGCCCTCCTTTATGCTCTCGTCGTAGTTCAGCTGTCCCTCGCCAACAGAGACCAGCCCGTTTGAAGAACTGGCAGAGAGGTTCAGAGCTGCCTCGTCGGTGTTTATCCCGAAGTCTCCAACAACCGGAAATGGCACTATAGAGGTGCCGTTCAGGTAGCCCACCCAGAAAGTGGCGTTTGTATGGCTGAACTGGGATATCTCGCCGCTGCCCTCGCCGCCGATCACCATCTCCGCGTCATAATAGCTGCCCGTGGTGTAGTAATAGTTTCTGTTGAAGTACTTCCTTGGAGTGGGGGTGGTGTAATAAGGCGTTACGAGAAGGTACGCGCTTCTTGAAGGTATGTTGAACGTGACGTTGTCATAGAATGAGTAGGTGCCATTCTGGTCGTAGCCGATCCGCGCCACAGGATTCCCATTGGAGATGACGACCGATATTACCGGCTCGAAGAAGAGTGGATACGAATAAGGAGTGCTGTTCGTTGGGTATCCGTAGAATTCCTGTGTGGTATTCTTGAAGTATGAGACGGGATAGCTTACCGTTGAGAAGTTACCGTTGCCCTGGATCGTCTCATTGGTCACGTTTCCGTACTCGCTGGTGAGATTCCATATGTTGTCTACGAGAAAATAGGTGTTGTTGCTCGTGTTCAGGTCCATTACGTCCTGTATCCAGTAGGAGTACATTTTTCCGTTCTTTGCGGTAACATTCATCACGGCGTTGAGCTGCAGCGTTGCGCCGTACTGCGAGATGTTGACCGGAGGGGTTGCATTGTATGCCTCTGCGTATTTTAACCTAGAGTAGCCTATCACCTCGCTTGTCTCTACCTGGTACGGGCCGCTGTCCTGGGATATGTTGTAGAGGCCGAAGCTGGTTGCGCCAACCGCCACAGGCGTCGTCTGGTTTATCCCTGAAAGCGGACTCGCCAGGTGCGCTGATGCCGGCGATGACAGGAAGATGCTGAGAAGCGCAGCGGTCATTGCTGCAGAAAGTCGATAATCGTGCATGACTATCTCTGGCACGCCGGATTTATATGTCCGTAAGCCATTTGCTCATTTGCCCTTGGGCTTCTCCTTCCGGACGAACCGCATTGCCGATGACGCGGCCGCTATGAGCGCGAATGCGGTGCCTATGTAGAAGACCACGTGCAGCCCGTCGACGAATGGCTTTGAGATGAGCGTGGGGAAGAACGATGTCCCGAGGAGCGTATTCTGGTTCGCCTGCGGAAGGCTGTCCAGCACCTGCGAGGGAATAAGGCTCTGCATGGGATTGTATCCGAGCAATGCAGCAAAGAGCACAGTGGTGGGAGGGAGCTGCGAGATGCTCAGCGCAGTTGCCTGCGAGACGTTCTGCGCCACAAGGCCGTTGTACAGAGCGGTAGAAAGGTCCGAGGATACCCCAAGCACCAGGAGCGTGAAGAAGATCACAAGGCTGAACATGAACGAGAGATTCATTAGCGTTGCCCGAAGTCCAGAGGCAGCTCCCCTAGTCTCAGGAGGCACCGAGTTCATGACCGCTGCGGTGTTTGGCGCAGCGAACATTCCCTGGCCAAGTCCCAGGAAGAATATTATTGGCGCGAAGACCCAGAAATTGAAGTTGACAGGAAGGAGGAGCAGCATGACGAATCCTGCAGCGTTTATTAGCATGCCGGCAGTTGAGAAGAGGCGCGCGCCGTACTTGTCGGAGAGAGTTCCGAAGATGGGACCCGAGAGGAGGAACCCTATTATCAGCGGAGTCATGTCAAGGCCTGCCTGGAACGGAGTGTTTATGAAATTGACACCGTGAAGCGGCAGCCAGATCCCCTGAAGCCATATTATGAGTATGAACTGGAGTCCTCCCCTGGCCATTCCTGCAAGGAACAGGCTGAGGTTGCCGAGCGAGAAAGTGGGTATCTTGAACAATTCCAGGTGGAACATCGGATCCTTTGCCTTCTTCTCCACGTATACGAATGAGGCGAGGAACACCACTCCGAGCAGCAGAATTCCTATGACCCAGGGATTCGACCATCCGGTGGTGCTCTTCCCGTAAGGCAGCAGGCTGTATATCAGCGAGGACATTACGAGCGTGAGTGCCAGCGCGAACGTCACGTTTCCGAGTATGTCAATGCGCTGGTTCTTCTTTATGGTAGCGACCTCGCGCAGCGCAACGTACGCCCAGATGGTTCCGATGACGCTGATCGGCACGCTTACAAGGAAGACAAGGTGCCAGTCTATCGCGGCAAGTATGCCTCCAAGCACAAGACCTATGAGCGAGCCTGCAACCCCTGCTATCTGGTTTATTCCCAGTGCTTTGCCGCGCTCGTTGTGCGGAAACGCGTCAGTGAGAATCGCGGTTCCGTTGGCGAAGAGGAATGCGCCGCCCAGTCCCTGGAAGAGCCTTATAACGATAAGCGAGATTACCCCCTCGGTTCCGTGTATCAGGTATGAAGAGGCCCAGAGCAGCGTGGAACAGATTGCGAAGATGAGGAATCCCAGGTTGTAGAGTTTTACCCTCCCGAACATGTCGGAGAGCCTTCCTATGGTGACTACGGTAACCGATGACGTTATTATGTATCCGATAAGCAGCCAGAGGAGCAGGCCTACGTTTCCTGAAGTGAGCGGGTTGACGCCCAGCCCGTTGAAGATTGCTGGCAGTGATATTATGAGTATGGAGCCGTCTATGGTAGCTATCAGAACCCCAAGAGTAGTGTTCGATAGCGCAATCCACTTGTAATGAACGCCAAACCTTGTCTCCTTCTTCTCCGCCTCTATGTCGTACTGCTCGGCATGCCTGCTATAACTATCATTTTTATCCATGCGGTGCTCAGCCTTGCAGATTTATAGGATATCTGATGTAATATAAACTCTGGATTATATTAAGGTACGCATTCCGGTTTGAACAATTCCATGAGTTGCGCCGGATATGCGCAATAGGCAGCTTCTTGCAAGGCTCTTGCGGTCTTAACGGGACATCTCTTCCCTTAGCGCATCTCTTGTGCGGGCCAGGGACCTGCTGACCCACATCTGATATTCCCCAAACGCATCTGCCACTTCGTACTGCGTCTTTCCACTCAGGTATGAGAGCAGGACGCCGTAGTCCGTAGGGCTCACCAGGCGTCTCGCCAGCGCCAATATTTCTTTCAGCTCCAAAGCGCTTAATGCGCTATTCTCGGTAGATGCTGTAGCGGACCTGTCCCTCAAGGCCCACTCCGGATTCTCAAACGAATCATAACTTGTTACGTGACTTTCTCTTATCCTGGCACGTTCCGCACCCCTTAGCGCGTGCCGGGCATATCCCATGCCCACTTTTGCAGCATATGTGACGTACTTTACACCCCTCTGGGGTCGTATTTTTCTAAAGCAGAAGTAAATCCAAGTAGGACATTATTGACTACATCTGGATTGTAATAATGAACGCGGTCGAACATTATGCGATGCGCAACTCCGGCCATACCCCTTATTATCTCGTCGCGCATTGCAGTTGTGGCGTTACCGGCGTCTCTTGCCTCTGCGTAAGCCACAGCCTTGGCCTGAAGCTCTTCCGAATTGAAGCGTTTTGCTCTCGATCTTATAGCTAGGGTCATTGGATTTACCTGTTGCATAGCCCCGGGCTATGTAATTATGGCTTTTATGAGATTTAGCCGCCTGAACCTTCCATAATCCCTTGCTTCAGGTGCTATATAAAGTTACTCTATGTTTTTATCAGGTTTATTGGATCCTTTCACGCAAGTCTTGCCACCGGATATGGTTATTTGCCTGTATCCGCTTCCTTTGCGTCGGCTATGTGGAGCACGATGTCGCACTTCTCCCCCTTCGCTTCCGGTTCCTTCTCCTTCTCTTCCGACCTTCTTGTCTTCTCGAGACTCTTCATGTCCTGAAGCCGTTTATGGAGCTCCTCCTGCATGTCGGGGCTCAGCATGCCTATTACGCGCCTGATCTCCTTTCCCTTCAGGCTCTCCATGGCGTTGCTTGAGTTTTCCGCATCCTGGTATGCATCGAGTATCTTTCCGCCCTTTTCCTTTATCAGTTCGAGATCATCCACGTTTATTCCGGAAGGCACGTTGGCAAGCCTGCCCTTGGTGCGCTCTGAGATCCTTCCTACCGCCCTGTTTGCCCTGAGCAGCACGTCGTTTATCGCATCCTCTCCGTGCTGGCCCAGCCTGTGCATGTATACATGGCTCTCCACAAACAGCGCGTCCTGCAGGTCGTTTATCTCAGTAAGGCGCCTTTTCCTGGATTCCGACGCCCTTTTCCATTCCTCGCCGTTCATTTCTCCCGCGTCCTTCAGTATTCCCTGCACCTTCTTGTCGAGCTCCGCGACTCTCTCCTCGACCTTCTGCACGTAGGTGCTCTCCAGCTCGCGTTTGCCTACCGATTCTTCAAGCTCCTTTGTCACCTCAGCGTTTACAAGTGACGACTTTACCTTTGTCAGTCCCATTCCTTCGGCCTTTGCCTCGTTGAACGATTTCAGGTACTCTGCGCCGGTTGCGGGATCCTCAGTCGCTATCCTCTCTGCGCGCGCCAGAGCCTGCGATACGACAAGCTCTTTCTCTATAACCGCATAATTTTCCTTGATATCCTCTGCATTGAGCTTCATGATCTGCGCGGCAGGCGCTCGTTCATTTCCACTCTCTCCCCCTATGACCGGCAATTCGGCGAGAGCGGCTTCAATTTTCTTGTCGGCCATTCCGGCCCTGTTCTCGATGGTTTCCCAGGAGGTGCTGCCGGTCTCGGCGACAAGCGCGTTTCCAATCTTCCTTAGCTCCTCGACAGCTCCCTTGTCTCCGGAATTTACGCCCTCGCTTATAGCTACCTGCACTTCAATTATCTTCTCACTCTTACCATGGGACACCGCGACGTCCTCCTTCTGCCGCTCCAGGGTCAGCTCAGCGAAGCTGCCTTTCAGGGCCTTCTCCTTCTTTTCCTCCTCCTTTCTCTCCTTCTCAAGATCCGTGACAAATTTCTCAGGCTGGGTAAGGAAATCCATGACCCGCTGCGATCTTTTATCAGCTACTCCTTCCCCAGACACCATAAGCACCTAATGGATAG
>JASHTL010000044.1 GCA_030040595.1 Microcaldota archaeon | reverse complement strand
CAACGCTTTTGTATACAACACCAGGAAGATGCCTCTGGGCCATATCAATTTCGGCAGGCTGGCTAGGGCGACGATAGGATTCTCGCAGGCAGACATAGCAGAGATATCGGACAAGGCAGCGCTGATTCCTGCGGCTGAGGAAGACAGGACAGGCAAGAAGAGGAAGATAACTACAAGCGATTTCGTCAGGATGATAAAGAAGCATGGTGGCACGCTTGACGAATGGTATGCCATGGTGAGGAAGGACATAGTCCAGAAACGCGAGACCCAGATTATTGACGGGAAGAAGCAGGAGATAGTCAAGGAGGGAAAGCTGTCGCCTGAGGAGAAGCAGAAGTACAAGGCCCTTGTCAAGGATGTCAAGAAGAACAGCGCAAGATGGAACATGTTAGTGAAGAAGATATTCAGGTTTGTCGCAATCTACTTGTTCTGATGTAATCATTGAAAGGTTTCCCGTACCCATGCTGCAAGAATACCAAACCCACTTTTGGCATCCACTTTATCGTCATGCGGCATTCTGCTCTCAAATGCGAGTGTTCTTGCTGCCTCCTCTAGCGGAGTTCTATATACTTTGCTTATCTCATGGCTATCGGTCTTATCTGTAGCTCTGTTTCCGTTATGAACTACCTCTGCTGCAAAAATAGTTTGCCTTTCATCCGTATATCCAGGGCCGGGATAGACTTTCCCTGGGAAATGTTGTAATGAGGTAACCCTATATCCAGTCTCTTCCGGAACCTCCCTGTAAGCTGCATCTTCATGACTCTCTCCTTCTTTACGACCTCCTGCTGCTACCTCTTCAAAACGCATATCAGCAGCACCACGATGCTGAGCCTGAGTTATTACAAATAATCCACTCGCGGTTCTCTCGAGTGGCACTACAACTGTACCTTCACTTCTGCCTACATTTGTATAGGCATCACCCAGCTGTGAGACTTTTGTGGCGATATTTAGCCTGCCGATCCTAAATACGGGTATATCCTCTCCAGGCGCGCCAACTGGAAAATCTTTGAATCTTATAGGAGTAGAAGTCGTGACTTCCCCCAGTCCTCTAAGAAGGGCTTCGTCTCCGACTCTTTGCCTTAGTTGCGAGAGGACATTAACTGCATGTTCTATAGCATTACGATCTCTTGTTGCCATAATATTCTATTCCATTATGAATTTTATCCTATTTAAGGACCTGAGATTTGAGCAAAATAAATAATCGCAGTTGTTAAAATGGGCCTAAGCCGGGAGTCGAACCCGGTCCAAGGGATCCACAGTCCCCTATGCAAGCCGTTACACCACTAAGGCCATTCTTTTGTGCTGGCAGGTTTAGGACTGTACCAGCTGTGACTGGCAGCTATAAGATGCACTTCATGTTATATTAATGTTTATATGGATGGCTATATCTCTTAGCCAGGCGTTTTAATGTTCACAATAGGTACTGAAGCGGCCATAGTCGCCACGTTGTTCTGGATCATTTCCGGTACGGCATCCAAGAAAATAGTGCGCGGGCTGGGGAGCCAGCGATACATCTTTATCATACTCAGCCTTGGCAGCCTGCCAGCGCTCTTCGCGACCCTCCTTGTAGGAAACTATAGCATAGGCTATTACGACATAATTATATCTGCAGTATCTGGAATATTCCTGACGCTAGGTTTCGTATTCATGTACATGTCGCTGAAGACGGAACAGCTCGCCAATTCTTCTGCCCTCAATGCACTGCAACCCGCAGTACTGGTACTCTTCGGCCTGGTAGTGCTGGGCGAACATGCATCGGTCCCCCAGATAATAGGCATGCTGGTCATATTCTCCGGAGCATTCATGATAATAACAACAAAAGGATTTACCATAAACAAGAGACTGTTTCCAGCCGCTCTCTCGGCGGCGTCATGGGCAGTCTACTGGATAATTATTACGCTTGTGATAGACAATGCACATACATATGCGTTGCCGATCTTCATATCGAGGATTGCGGGTCTCGCAGTTGCAGCCGCTTATTTATACTACAGCAAGACGCTTCACGGAGCGTTCTCGAAATCTTTTACGCACTTCTACAGGAACAGGACGCTCATTGTCCTGCTCTCACTGGCCGTGATAGGCGCATTGGCAGACGGCTCAGGGGATACGGTATTCGGAATAACGATAGGCAACAATGTGCTTGCGATAGGAGCGGCGCTCTCCGCTTTCTCGCCGATGATGGTTCCTTTCCTTGCGTTCATCTTCTACAAGGAGAAGCTTACCAGACTCCAGTTCCTGGGACTGTTGGCGATGGTCGCAGGAGGCATAATTGTCAGCGTGCTCTAGATAAGGCAAAGGCTATATATTCGCTTACGTGATATAACTTCTGCTGGCGGAGTAGCTCAGCCTGGTTAGAGCGCTAGACTCATAAGCTCAGCTTTATGAGTGAGGAGCTTTTTGCGATGACTGCTAAGAAATCTAGAGGTCGGGTGTTCAAATCTCCCCTCCGCCAAATTTAGTCTTGACCGAGTTGATGAAACAGCTTTATTCCGCGAAATAAACTAAAAGAATTTAAATATGCTGATATAATTTATTCCTGCTTTAGGCAAAGATCTAATG
This sequence comes from Microcaldota archaeon, assembly GCA_030040595.1. Classification (GTDB taxonomy): domain Archaea; phylum Micrarchaeota; class Micrarchaeia; order Micrarchaeales; family CABMGC01; genus JAKAVK01. Next base: position 1,684 of record JASHTL010000044.1, on the reverse strand, counting down.
ATCGTGATGAAGTTCGGAGGAAGCTCCGTCGGCAACGCTGAAATGATCAAGAAGGTTGCTGGGATCGTGAAATCGCAGATAAGAAGCGATCCCATTGTTGTTGTCTCTGCGCTCTCTGGAGCGACTGACAGCCTTATAGAAATCGCAAACAGCGCAGCGAGCGGCAAGAAGCCTGACGGAAATGTGGAGAGTTTGATAAAGAGGCATTACGACACGATAAGCGAACTCGGCCTTGATAAGGGCATAATAGCGAACGAGCTGAAAGAGCTACGGGCGCTGGCCAGAATGGTAAACTCTGCAAACACCCTTACTCCCAAGATGCGTGACGCTCTGATATCCCTGGGCGAACGCATGTCTGCGAGGATAGTTGCTGCGTACATGAGCAGGGTGGGCATGCGCGCTAAAGCGTACGACGCCTATGACATAGGCTTTGTGACCGATTCCAACTTTGGTTTTGCAGACATACTGCCAGAGACTTACATGAACGTAAAGAAGAGGCTTTCGGGGATCGATGGTGTGCCGGTTATAACCGGCTTTATAGCAAAGGACACGAAGGGCGAGGTGACCACGCTTGGAAGGGGAGGCAGCGATTACACGGGATCGATAGTGGGAGCGTCGGTAAATGCGGACGAGATCCAGATATGGACAAACGTCAACGGGATAATGACCGCGGACCCGAGAATAGTCAGGAAGGCGCGAAGCATAGCCAGCATGTCATATGACGAGGAATCGGAACTGGAGTACCTAGGTTCGCCAACGCTTCACTTGAAAGGCATACTTCCTGCGGTGGAGAATAACATCACTGTGAGGATAAAGAATACAATGAATCCGGAACATGAAGGCACAACCATAACAGGGGAATTAAATGGGAAGAGCAGGGTCGCTTCCATAACGCACAAAGAGAGGATGTGCATAATACGCGTGCACAATCCCATGATGGCCTTCGGTAAGGACGTACCCGGCACGGTTTCCAGTATACTTCAGAAGTATGGCATACCTTTTGATACAATCGAGGTTTCAAGGGCAGACATCATGATACTGCTCAACGACATGCATAATTACAGGATCGCAGAGGCAGCTGCAGAATTGAGAAACCTAGGAAAAGTGGCAGTAATATACAACCTTGCAAAAGTTTCCATAGTTGGAAAGGATCTAGCTTCCATACCGGAAATATACGAAAGGATGCTATCTGCAGTCAAGGATATGAGAATAATAGCAAGCGCATGCGGCGCTTCGCCAACGAGCAGGAGCTTTATCGTAAAGGAGAATCAGGCAACTAAGGCGGTGAGAATGCTTCACAAGGAATTCTTTGGTGCATAGATGGACAAGATACCTGTAGGAATATTGGGAGCAACTGGAATGGTCGGACAGACACTCGTTCAGATGCTCGACAGACACCCATGGTTTGAGGTGACAGAGCTTGCCGCATCGGAGAGGTCTGCTGGCAAGGAGTATGAAGAAGCATTGGACGGCAGGTGGAACATCTCTTCGGAAATACCAGCATACGCGAAGGACCTGAAGGTCAGAGAGTGCACGCCGAAGCTGGATTGCAAATTCGTCTTCTCGGCATTGGACTCTAGCGTTGCCCATGAGATAGAGGAGAGTTTCGCCAGGAATGGATACGGAGTATCGAGCAACGCGAAGAATCACAGGATGGACAGAGACGTGCCGCTCCTGATCCCTG
>JASHTL010000043.1 GCA_030040595.1 Microcaldota archaeon | reverse complement strand
GCGCTGCCGGACAAGGGGCAGGAGCTTGAGCAGGACCTCTTCATGGTGAACAACCTCATAGCCAATGCGCGCGAGATACGGGAGCAGTACAGGAGCTACCTTGAGAAGGAGAAGAAGGGCGAGATAACCGATTCCGAGACAATATCCAGGGGCGAGGCCCTGCGCCGCTTCCTCATGTCAGTAGACGCGATAGAATTGCTTATGTCAATGAGCCGCGCATACGGCATGTGGGCCGACGACACCGGAGTATACTCGGCGCTCAAGGACCCCGTGGACGTGATGAGGAAGAGCGGAATGCTTGATGAGGGCAGGAAGGAGGCGCTGGAGTTCGTGCTTTCCAGCAAGGCCTTCAGGGAGAGCGAGGCCCTGGAGAACGAGGAGATCCAGATCCTTGAGGAGACCCTGGGCGGAATCAGCGGCAAGAAGGAAACGGCGCACAGGCATCGCCATTAAGATTCTTGCCAGCGCAGATGAATCATGGACAGTACGCATCAGGATTATAAGAGGATGCGTTGTCCAAGATGCAACTCCGTAATGAACGAGATCCAGGAGTGCCACCTCAGGTGCATGAACTGCGGCGCAGAGCTCGATTGCAGCTACAAGGCAAGATATTTATTTGCGAAGAGATATCTCTCCTTGTTCTTATGCTCAAGATAGGATACCACCTATCGGTTGCCGGGAGCCTTGACCTAGCCATTGACAGGGCTGCCACCCTCTCGAGCACAGCCATGCAGATATTTGTCAGCAACCCGCGCGGCTGGGAGGTTAAGTTTCCAGCAGACCATGTTGTCGATGATTTTGTAAGGAAGAAGGAGGAATCCGGCATCGAGGTCGTATGCCACATGCCTTACCTCCCGAACCTTGCGTCTACGAACCCGGAGACGTACAAGAAGTCGATATCCGCCCTTGCGAAGAACATCGAGATCTGCTCCTCGCTCAGGATACCGTACCTGATAACGCACCTTGGCAGCCATCTCGGGAAGGGCAAAGAGCAGGGACTTCGCAACGTAATAAACGCGCTTGAGACAGCAGCAGATTCTGCTCGCGACGTCTCGGTGCTCATGGAGAACCAGGCAGGGCACGCGAACTGCGTTGGCGCAGATCTTTCCGATCTTCTCCACATATACGAGAACAGCTCGCTCTCAAGGAGCAAGAGGATCGGCTTCTGCCTGGACACCTGCCACCTCTTTGCAGCTGGTTACGACATACGAAAGAAGGAGGTTCTAGACCGCATCGACGATGAACTGGGATTCGAGAAGGTGCACTCGTTTCACATGAACGACGCCAAGTTCCCGCTTGACTCGAAGAAGGACAGGCACGAGAACATAGGCAAGGGCTTCATAGGCATGGATGGGTTCAGGGTACTCCTCGACCACAGTGGCGTGCGCGAGAAGATACTCATCATAGAGACGCCCTACGACACCGACCTGCCTGACGGAAGCGACCAGGCGGCGCTGCTCAGGCTTGCTGGCCACAGATAGCACTATATAATTTACCCATCTTATATCTGCTTGATGCCAAAGTTACCCATCAAGGTGCAGAATACTCTCAAGAGGATGAAGAAGGAGCACGAGCATTACGTTGAAGTCAAGATCATCCACGGGCTCTACTGCGTCTTCGAGTCCAGGGGAGTTTATGACAAGGCCCTGAAAAGAACGAAGAAGGTGACGCACTACCTGGGCAGGATCCTTGGCAATGGCACATTTGTCGAGGCAAAGCATAGGAAGCAGACGTCTCTACCAGCGCCGACTCCAATGGCAACAGAGCAGCAGGCCCGCTCGCTTGATGAGTATGACAAGAGGATATTGACGGCACTGAGCATGAATGCGCGAGCCACATATGCATTCATAGGCAACCTTGTCGGACTGCCGAAGAATACAGTATACAGCAGGGTAAAGCGCCTTGAGAAGGTCTATAGGATAAGGTACACCGCTGAGATAGACATAGAGAAGCTCGGCTACCTCAAGTTCCTCATACTTGTCAAGTTCTTTGCCAAAGTGCCGTCGAATGAGGAGATAAGGAACGGCCTTTTGGGATACAGCAGGGTCCAGTTCGCGGTCTCGCTGACAGGAGGAGACTATGACCTGCTCATCTACGTGCTCTCCGAGTCGAACACCGATGTGAACATATTGTCGCGCGAGATACTCTCGAACAGCGTATTCATAGAGTATCCTGCCGAATGGCACACTATGCCGTTCTACGAGACAAACAACTTCGTGCCTCCGCGCGACGAGTTCATCGCAACCTTCGGCGAAGTCTTCGAGAGGCGCAAGGGCATCTTCGAGGAGGGTCTTACGGAGAAGAGGAAGACAGTGCTCAGGAGGGAATTCGCGGTTCTCAACGAGTTGAATAGGGACGGCAAGACGGAGTTCGCGGACATAGACAAGAAATATGGATTCGACAGGGGAAGGGCGCAGTATTCGTATTACAAGCTCCTGCAGAGCAAGCTTCTGGTAAGGACAACACTCTCGCTGGAGAGCCTGCCGTTGAAGTACATCGGGCTCTTCTTCGTAAAGGTGGTGAGCACGAAGGAATTCCTGCCAACAAGGCAGGCATTCCTGGAGAAGCTGATAGAAGACACAGGAAGGCCTACAAACAAGTACTCGCTTGTCGGAGACATAGGCTCGCCGTACGGCGCAATAATGTTCCTACCGGTTTACGAGGAGGAGGACATTGACAGGATAAAGAAAGAGCTGCTGGAGATAAACGGCATAGAGACAGATGTGGCAATAGCGACAGGGATAGCTGTGGGGCGCATGGTATACAGGCGCTTTGACAACACTTACTCTATACAGACTAGGATATTAACCGATACTTACGGAATAAAAACAGAACAACAAGCAGACTACCTCGGCTAGGGTAGCTGCATTCTTTTTCTCAAGGTGCTGACGTGTATCCGCTCATTCTCCTCACCATAAATTTCCAGAAATGATATTGTAGCGGATGATTCTTAAACGTTTCTGCTAGGGTGGATGATAAGCGTAGAAAAATGGTTCAGGTGTCTATATGAGGATATTAGGGATAAGCTTTGCGACAAGGTTTTTCGATTTTAATATTGGGTTCTTCAAGAAAAAGGAACGGGTGGGTGAAGTGGTAAGCAGGCTGGTGATGAGCAGGATCTTCCTCGACAGGCCAAGATGGCAGTGGAAGAGGGTAAGACCCAGGGGCATCGAGATTGATTCTTCAGGGAGGTTGAACCCGCACATGGCGATAGTGGGAGAGAGTGGGTCAGGAAAGTCGAACGCATGCAAGGCCATAGTAAGGCATATCGCGTCGCAAGGCATAAACGTGGCCATACTCGATCCGCATAACGAGTACATAGGCATTGCAGACTCGATAAACGCGAGCGTCTACGACGCCGCTCACAGCGGGATAAACATCTTCGAGCTTGACGGAGTGAGCGAGCGCGAGAAGGCAAATGAGCTCACCAATATGTTCCGAAGGGTATTCAGGCTTGGCGACGTGCAGGGATACCAGCTATACAGGGCCATTCTCTTCACGTACACACGAGTAGGCGCGTACGGCAGGGTTCCCGGGATGCGCGACCTCATGTACACAATGGAGATCTTCAAGAAACACGCTTCGACAGGCGAGCAGCGCGCGATCGAGGGAATAAGCAGGAGGCTCTCGCTCATAGATACTGGTTCGTTCTCAACGAGCACTACGATGGAGAAGGTGATGTCCGGCAACAGTATCTTCATGCTCTCCGGCCTTCACACTAACGAGGCCCAGTCAGTGTACGTTGAGGGTTTCCTCAGGAAGGTATACGCAAGGATGCTTGCATCTGAAAAGGGCGGCAGGACAAGGCTCTATATCGTGATAGACGAGGCGGAGAAGCTGGGGCAGAAGTCGATAATAGGCAAGATAGCTGCGGAGGGCAGGAAGTACGGGATAGGACTCATAGTCATGGCACAGAGGTCGAAGAGCATGGACAAGGAAATAAGGACAAACGCGGCCCTCTTCATCTCCTTCTACCAGCGCGAGCCGGAGGAGCTCAACTATGTTGCGAACCTTGTCTCTGGGGGCAACGAGCTGAACAGGTTCATGGAGGTTAAGAAGGCGATAAGGAACCTGCGCACAGGAAGCGCCATAGTAGTCGACTCTTCGGAGAGGAATCCGTTCATAACCAGGTTCGGGCTCTGCAGAGAGAATGGCACCTCTCTCGCGTACGAGATAATGAGACTCTCGAAGGAGTGTTGCACAATGGAGGAGATGCTCGAGAAAGTATCTCAGGCAGGTTTCTCGCAAAGTCAGGTAAGCGCCATGGCGGAGCGCATGGAGCAGGAAGGCGCGATCTCGTCATACCAATTGCGCGAGATGAGCAGGTACGACGGAAAGTGGTACATCGCCGCGCCTAGGAACAGCCCGGAGCACGATATATGCGTGAGCGTGGTAAAGAGGCACATTGAGAGCCTCGGCCTGAGGTGCGTGATCTACAACAGCTCATACGGCCCTGACATAATAGCGTATTATGGCAGGGAGAGGATCGCAGTGGAATACGAGACAGGGAGCAAGAGCAGGGAGAGCACCGAGCGCATGCTTGCATTCAGGAGAAAACAGTATTCAAGGATACTCATGGTAGTAAATGACAGCAAGATGGATCAGTACAACGCATTGGATGGCGTACGCCTGGCCAGGATCGGCGATTTTCTCAATTGCGAGGACAAGTCAGTTGTCCTTTAGCTTAAGTATGGCCTCGGCGATGTTGCCGTTGGATTCCTCAAGTGCCTCCCTGACTAGCTGGTCGTCGTCCACTCCGGACTGCTCCTTGACCATCTTTATGTCGTCTTCGCTTATCTCGATCTTTGGCAGCTCCTTTGGTTTCTCGCTCACGTTGCCGCTTATCTGGAACGACTTCGTGCCCTGCGCCTCTATCAGTATAACCTGCGGTTCCTCTATTATTATGTCGCCTTCGGAACTCTCTATAATTACCCGGTTCGCGTCTATCTCGCTGGACTTTATGCCCATCCGGTCCATCATCTTCTTGAGCTGCTGTGGATCAAGGTTCGGCATCATGGAATCACTTTTGCATAATTACTTAGAAGAGGAGTTACTTATAGTCTCCTATGTAGCTTGCTTTGTATTTCTCTTCCCGAGCTGCATCTATGAGTTCCCTATCTGCCGATAGCAGCATCTCTGCGTTCTCCTTCCTTGCAGTGGTCAACTGCAGCGCGTCGGCGATGTAGATGTGATGCCGGGTTACATCGCCTATGGAAGCATAAATGATAAAGTTGCTAAGATCGCTTATCTCTATTGCATCCACATCTGCAAGGCTCTTAAACTCATCAACCATCATGCTGAGTAATTTTATGGCGCCATCCGTCTTTGTTCGCCTTGAGTATTTATCGAATACTACAGCAGCTTCGCCTATGTTCCAGTATGAGGTTATTATTATGTTTCCGCCATTGAACGCCTCTTCAAATATACCGTCAATAAACTCGCTTCCGGGCTCTTTTATGTATCTTTTGACCAGGGCGCTGGTGTCCAAGTAATACCTCATAGCCTTGACCTCATTTCCCTTATGATTGATGTGGAATCGAATCCAGGCGGGGCTTTTGGCCTCTTCTTCTTTACCTCTCCTTTTGAGATCCTCTCGATCTTTATCCCAAGCGCTGATGCTAGCGCATTTATCTTAAATTCGGTTATTTGCCCTTCAAGGGCATCCTCCAACACCCCACTCATAGTCTTGCCGCTCAACGCAAGAGAGGACTTGGCTTTCCTTGCCACCTCTGCGTCCACAGAGAGGGTTATGTTTCTTTTCTTGTTCTGCGTCGCCATAATTACACGTATATAAGTATATACATATACACTTATAACTCTTTCCTTGCATAAAGCCGCAACGTTTGAGCATACCTTAAATTGTTTGGTTTCGGTAACAAAACATGGATCATGGCTGGGACAAGGCAGTCAGGATGGCCCTTGACCATTTCGCGGAGTTCCTTGTGCTTGTGGTCATCTTCGCCTTGATAGTGCTGGTTGCATTTCTGGTCATAGACAGCGTAGCTGCGCTTGTAGGCCATGCATCTGCGTTGGCAGGAACCATATTCGCTGACGTGGTAGGCGGCATGGCAACGGTATTCCTGATAAGCTGGTACATAGGCGCGCTCATAATAGCTGCCAAATCTATCGTGAACGGCAGGCTTGTCAATTACATCGACGCTGTGGTGCACGGGTACCGCCTCCTCATCTCTAGGGGTGAGACTCTGGCCGTTCTTCTCTCCCTGGGTTTTATAGCAGGAATAGTCTCTCTGCCTTTCAGCGTCGCGGGAATGGGCGTGCTTGGGCTCCTTGCGGCTGGGGCAGTGGTTGCATTGGCCGTAGGCATAGCGCTGCCAAGGCTGAGCGCGCGAGCATATGAATCAGAGGATTTCAGGCTCTTCAGCAGGATAAACAGTTATTCTCCGAATTCAGGCATATACCTCTACGGAGTTGTCCTGATACGCGTACTTCCGTGGGTCGGAGGAATCCTGCAGTTCGTGGGCATGCCCATGGCCGTATTGTTGGTCAACATGAACACGCCGCACAAGCTTGCCAGAGGCAGATGAGGGCAGGAGAGGATTTACCTCCTGTGCCTCCTTCTCCTTGCAAAGGAGAGGTAGCCCACGACTATGGCTGCAATCACCGCTATGCCTATTATGGGCAGTGCGGGGCCAAGCGGCGCGCCTGTGCTGCCTGCCTGGGTCTGCGAGATCTGAGGAATTGTGGTTGGCGCCTGTTGCGCGCCTGCGCTAGCCGCAAAGGTTACAAGAGTCAGTACCGAGAAAAGAAGTGCAAGATATGCGTATTTCATCGGATCGTGCCCGCAATAATCCTTGTTGCAGGTGTTATTTAACCTTTTTGATGGCGCTATCCGGATGCAGGGGAGGATTGCTTATCAGTACTTCCTCTTCTTTCTGTTCCTTCTGCCGAATACGAGTATCCCGGCGATTATCGCTGCTATTATCGCTATTATGCCTATAGGCAGTGCAGCTCCGATGCCGGAGAGCACAGATGTGCTAGGCGCAAGCGATCCTCCGCTGGTGCTGTTCGTATGCGAAGTGGAAGGTATCGTTGTAGTAGCTACTGTGGTAACAGGCGCAGGCACTGTCGTAGTGGCGACCGTTGTCACTGTCGAGTTGGTCGTGTTCGTAGGTGGCA
>JASHTL010000042.1 GCA_030040595.1 Microcaldota archaeon | reverse complement strand
CTTCCGACCTCATCCGCGCTTACAGGCTTAATCTCGTCCCTGCCTTCCAATCCTACGTCATAATCAGTGACCAAGCCGATGCTCATGTAACATATTCCCATCTCCCTGGCAAGCGAGACCTCCGGGTATTGGGTCATGCCAACTATGTCAAACCCCTGTCTGCTGAAGAACCTTGATTCGGCTTTTGTCGAGAATCTGGGCCCTTTTATGACCACTATTGTCCCGCTTGTGTGGTGTGATATTCCTAACCTGCCAGCAGTCTTGACCCCCACTCTTTGGAGTTCGCTGCAATAAGGCTCTGCAGAGCTGATGTGCGCAACAACATCCTCATCGAAGAATGTGTCTTCCCTTCCATGTGTCATGTTTACATACTGGTCTACGAATACAAATTCGCCTGGTTTGAATTTGGGATTAAGGGATCCCACCGCATTTGTTGCTATTATCCTCTCGACGCCCAGCTCTTTCAATGCAGCTATATTCGCGCGATACGGCACATTCTGCGGAGAGATCCTGTGTTTTGCGCCATGTCTTGAGAGAAACGCTACAGGAACGCCGCTTATCTCACCAATGCAAATGGCTTCGCTAGGCTTCCCATACTTTGTGTCAGGATTGAACGACTCTCCCTTGTCCAGCAAGGAATAAAGACCGGATCCTCCGATGATGCCTATCTTTGCCTTCATGCCATCCAATGTATATCCGATTTCTGCTTATTAAAGGTTGTCTAATGTACTGTTCTTGAAGAGCGGGTTTACTTCGTTTCTTCTGGGGAAAGATGTGGTCGTGCCAACTTTCTGTACGCTGAGTGCTGCTGCGCAGTTAGCAAACTCAAGTGATTCCTTGAAGTCCATCTCTTCTGAGAGCGCGGTTGCAAATGCGCCTATAAAGCAATCTCCAGCCCCAGTGGCGTCAGCAAACTTCACTTTTATGCCCTTGATCTGCGTGATCTGGCCATTCGCTATTCCTACCACGCCTCTATCTGCAAGTGTAACTATTACGACCTGGTCATCCCTCACTTTGAGCTTTTCAGCACGTTTGAGTATAGTTCCAGGGTCCATCTGCAGGTCCTTGTAATGCGCCATCTTATACTCCTTGTCACCAGTCCTAAATGCCAATTCGACCTCGTTGAGGACTATGAAGTCGGAGAGCATCATCAGCCTCTTCGAGACTTCGTATTCAGGGAAGAGATTGATTATTGTGGTTGCGTCTGACTTCTTTGCGTTCTTGAAAACATGCTCTATCACGTCCTGGGAGATTGTGAGTTGCGATACGACTATGTCAGACTCGTTGAACTCCAGATAGGGCAGGTCTTTCGCCTTGCACTTCAGGTTGCATCCTGGCAGTACGACATGTCTCTCTACTCTCTCCGCAAGCAGGTAAAGCACCGACCCAGTGTGAGTGCCTTTGAGAACCTTGATGTTTTCTGTTTTCAGGTCTTCCTGGTTGAGGAACCAGAGTATCTCCTTGCCTATTCCGTCATCTCCCACAAATCCCACAAGGTCTATGTCTGCTTCGAGCCTCCTTGCAGCTATGGCCTGGTTCAGGCCGTTGCCTCCGGGAATGAACTGGAGAGCCTTGCCGTACACATATTCTCCAGCCCCGGGCAAGCGTTCGGCTTCGGCGAATATGTCCATGTTTATGTTGCCGGCTACCACTATCCTGCCCTTTCTGCCTGCCATATGCTCACTACTTTTTCTTCTCCGTGGACTTTGGCTTTGACCCTGCCATTCTCCTTCTCATAACAATTGCCACAACAGCAACAATCACTACTATGATCACTACGTCCTCTTCAAGGCCCCCTGTTCCGGAGCTGCTTGCCACAGGCACGTAATAGTTGTTTGATCCGGAGTACTGCTGGTTCGTTGCGCCGTTCGGCTGTTTCCACTGCTCGGTCAGCATGACCGGGTAGTTGCCAGGCACGCCGGAGTTGTCAACACTGATCATGTAGGTTATGTTTGCCGACCCTCCAGCGCTTATGTTGGCTATGTATGCGGTGCCTGACACAGGGGTTATGGGATACGACGACTCAAGGCTTACCTGCACCTGGCTGGCCGCGCTTGTCCCTGTGTTCGTTATCCTGAAGCTGATAGGAACGTCGGTTGCGCCTACAGCAGGGCCGGAGCCAAGAGAGCTGATAGTGAACTGCGCCGCAGGGGCTACCGAAAGGTTGACCCACTGGCTTGTGCTGAAATGCTGCTTGAGGTTGGACGAATAATAGGTCACATTAACAAGCAGGCTTGTGTTGTTCACGTTCTGCGCGCCAACCAGAAGAGGTTCGCTGGCTGTGCTGCCTTCGGTTATATTCTGCACATAGAACGACCTTACAGAGCTAAGTATGTTCAGCCCTGTTGCCCTGCTTATGGTTATGGTAACGTTCTTCGCGGCACCGTAACCGGTATTTTCCACAAGAAGGTCGATGGTCTGGTTATGCCCTGCGTAGAGCGGCGTGGCCTCGGAACTCGATGCAACGACCTTTATAGCAGGCTTGTTCTGCACATAGAAGCTTATTGGTATCACCGACTGCGCCACTTCTGTGCCGCTGGCAGCATAGATGAAAGAGGTGGTCGTGAATGTCACCATATAGGTGCCTGACGAGATCGTGTTTGGCACCGAGAACGTGTAATTGTAGTAGCCTGTGGTCTCGCTTGGATTTATCGTGCCTACCTCAGTGCTGCTGGTCGGCGATGCATTGACCAAAGGATACGTGCTGCTTGCGAACATAGTCGTATCATAGAGCCATTCCGAGTAGCCATTGTACAGCTGGAACCTTATCGTCACGTTTCCTCCGGCAACCACGGGATTCGGCGAGACGGTGACGTTGACCGGGGAGAGCGAGTTGTCGAATGTTGCCTGCGCCCCTACCATGCTGCTTAGAAGCACCAGTGCGGAGAGGGCCAGCAAGATTGTTTTTGCGTTCATTTTTACACCAACGATTATCATCATATTTCCTTGCTCGTCTTCCTAAAGAAGACAAGCGCAAGCGCCATCATCACGCCTGTGAAGATGAGCAGTACCACTGAAGTGAACAGGAGCGTGCTCAGTGGCAGGAACCCCCTTATCATCACGTCCCTTACAGCGTTTACAGCATATGTCAGAGGGTTTACGGCAACCAGCGGAAGAAGGAATACGGGGAGCAGCGTCACAGGCACGAAAGCTCCTGCAAGGAAAGAGAGCGGCATTACAGTAGTCTGGGCCATCATTGCGTAGTTCTGGAACTGCTTTGCTATTGAAGCGAACATTATTGCCATTGCGCTGAAGGCAAGGCCCACAAGGAAGATTACCCATATGAGCTCTATCGAACCAACGACTCCTGCAGCAACTGTCGCGCCGTAGAGTATGCCTATGATGAAGCCTATCAATGCTGAGAGGAACGACTGGAATGTGCCGTACAGCACCTTGCTTAGCAGGATTGCAAGCTCGTTTATCGGCGTGGTAAGGAATGCCTTGAGGTTTCCGAGCTGCCTGTCGCTTAGCACAGTGAATCCGGAGGTGAACACGGCGCCGAATGCAGCTACCATGACAAGCAGACCGCCAACCACGAAGCTCAGGTAGTTGCTTCCAGCCCCGTAGACATAATTCGTGGTAACCGTGACAGGGCTGTCTGCTGTTGCCACGCCAAACTGCGAGGCTATCGCGCTTACCTTCGTGCTTACGACATCGGCAGACTGCGGCTGTGAATTGTCAAGATAAACGTATACGTTAGACCCTGCGCCGTTTGTCTGGGAGAAGCCGGCGGGTATTACAATTACCGCGGCAACCTGACTTTCCGAGAGTAGGGCCATGGCCTGCTGCTGGTTTGTCTCGGATACGACGTTTATGCTGCCGCCCAGCTCGAGCTGGTTTATGAAGTTGAACGAGCTAAGCCCATTGTCGTAGTTTACCACAGCTACAGGCACGTTTTTCGGAGTGCTTCCGAAACTGCCCAGTAGGATTATGAACAGGAGCGGGAAGATCAATGACCTCATTACGTTGGGAATGAGGTTCTTCTTGAATATCAGCATCTCCCTTAGAAGGAGCGTGTATGTGTCTCCGAGCAAACTCATCTCATCTACCTCTGCCTGCCATGAAGCTTCCCCTGGTTGATGTGTATTCTCCCGCAGTGTCCCTCACTTCTGAACCAGTCAGCTTCAGGAAAACGTCGTCTATAGTGGGCTCGTGCATGCTTATGTTGTGTATTGATATCTTCATCGTAGATATCTCCTTAACAAGGGCCTCAATCTTCTTTGTGGCATTACTGCCACCCGAAGCTGTGACCTTGTTGCTTAATATTTTTGGTTCCAATCCTGCTTTATCGAATGCCTTTGCAACTCTTTGGAGGTCTTCCCTGTCTGCTGATACTTCTATAATGCTGCCCACTCCGATTTTCTGCCTTAGCTCCGCAGGTGTGCCGAGCGCTATAAGTTTGCCATGGTCTATTATGCCAATCCTGTTGCAGAGCTGGTCAGCTTCCTCCAGATACTGTGTCGTCATCAGTATAGTCACGTTCTGCTCCTTGTTTATCTTTCTCAGCAGGTCCCATATTCCGGACCTGTTCTGGACATCGAGCCCGGTAGTAGGTTCGTCAAGGAGAAGCACCTGCGGCGCATGCATGAGCGCCTTCGACACCTCAAGGCGCCGCTTCATCCCTCCAGAGAATGTGCCTGCATAAGAGTGCTTGAATTTGGTAAGGTCTGAGAGCTCGAGTGCGAAGTTTATGTCTTTCTGCAATTCAGGCTCGGGAATATGGTAAAGCTTGCCGAATATCATCAGGTTCTGCTCCGCTGTCAACTCAGCCTCGACAACCGTTTCCTGCGTGACTATGCCTATCTGCTTCTTTGCGACATCAGGGTTCTTCTGCATATCTATGCCGTTTACAAGAATTTTACCGGAATTAGGAGTAAGAAGGCCAAGGATCATGTTTATGGTTGTGCTTTTTCCCGCGCCGTTAGGGCCGAGTAGCCCGAAGATCTCGCCCTTTTTGATACTGAGGTTTATGTCATTTACCGCGACTAGGCTGCCGAACTTCTTTACAAGATGCTCTATCTCGATGCTATATTCAGCCATTGAATCCCTCGCGTATTAGATGTTGCATGTCCTTGAAAGTCCTTTTGATTATAAGGTCCTTGTTCCTTACGATCCTCGCCCCTTTCTCAGTTATCGTATATATCTTAAGAGCCTTCTTTCCATTCAGCGTGGTCTTGCTCTTTATGTAGCCCTCCCTCTCGAGGGTTGTGGTCAGGTTATACATATCGTTCTTATTTACGAATGGGGAAAGCGCGGTGTGATGGCCTTTCATCTTTTTTAGGATTGCGTATGGGTACTTTACGCCCCCTTTAATGCAGCTGAGTATCGCTATCTTCATTATCCCCCTGGCCATGTCTCTGTCTAGGGAGGGAAATCCTCCTCTTCCAAAAGGGCCACGGGCTTGGTTCACCATTCCTCCACTGGTTTAGATCTAAACTATTTTAACTATACACTAACAGGTATATAAATGTATACCATACGCTGCAATCGCAACATCGCTGGGAGATTCGTCATTATGTAAGGGTTATAAGCACTGCGTCACATTTATACAGCATATCGCACAGCGTCATCTGCGTGCATTCTCATGATAAATTACAAAGAGATAGAGAGGAAATGGCAGGCCGAGTGGGATAAGTCCAAGATCTTCGAGGGCGACATCGGCCCCAAGGAGCCATATATGGTGACTGCAGCTTATCCTTATGTCAACGCACCGCAGCACATAGGCCATATGAGGACTTACGGGACTGCAGACGTGCTGGCAAGGTACAAGCGCATGCAGGGCTTCAACGTCCTGTACCCTATGGGGTTCCATGGCACGGGAACGCCAATACTGGCGTTTGCAAAGAGGCTGCAGGGCAAGGACGAGGAGCTGATAAGGGAACTCAGGATCTTCCATATACCGCATGATGAGATGGAGAAGATGACTGACCCTCTCTACATAGCCAATTATTTCGCCAATGAGATAGAGAATGGGATGCATAAGGCCGGATACAGCATAGACTGGCGTAGAAAGCTCTTCTCCATAGACCCGTATTACAGCAAGTTCATAGAGTGGCAGTTCGGCATCCTGAACGAGAAAGGGTTCCTCACTCAGGGTAGGCACCCTGTGGGATGGTGCCCTGTAGAGAACAACGCTGTGGGCATGCACGACACGCTTCACGATGTGGAACCGGAGATAGAGGAAGAGACTGCAGTGGCGTTTGAGGTAGACGGCAAAGGCGAGTTCATGCTCTGCACCACGTTTAGGCCAGAAACCCTGCCAGGCGTCACCAACCTTTTCGTGAAGGCTGAAGCAACATACGCATTATGTAACATAGATGGCAGGAGCGGCAGCTATTACATTGCCAAGGAGGCGATAGAACCTCTTGCTCACCAGCTCAAGATAAGCGTTGCAAAGGAGGTTCCCGGAGAAGAGCTTCTTGGAAACGTCTGCATAAACCCGCTGACAGGCGCAAAGATGCCTGTTCTTCCAGGATTCTTCGTAAAAGAGGCTGTCGGCACTGGACTGGTAATGAGCGTGCCGGCCCATGCTCCCTTTGATTACGCTGCGCTTGAGAGACTAAGACTGAGCGGAAATGCTGTTGCAGCAGGGATAAAGCCAATAAAGGTAATTGAAATAGAACCGGGAAAACAGGCAGGCAGGGCAAAGATGAAGGAGAGTGACGTTCCTGCGGCTGCATATCTTGCCCTTTTGGATGCAAGCGCAGGCTCAAGCGACAACGCAATTGAGGAGGCAACAAAGCTCGAGTATAAGGACGAATCGCATTGGGGCAGGATGATCGCAAAAGGATATGAGGGTATGTCAGAGCCCGATGCAAGGGATAAGATAAAGGATGAGCTTACAAAATCCGGAAAGGGTTTCAGCTTATTCGTGCTCGTAAACAGCCCAGTCTACTGCAGGTCCGGACACAAGATAGTGGTGAAGATAGTTGAGAACCAGTGGTTTCTCAATTACGGTGACAAGGAGTGGAAGAAGAGCGTTGCTGACTTGTTCCCTAGTGTAAAGGTTCTCCCGGACAAGAGCAGGAGGGTATTCGAGTCAGCCATAGAGTGGATAGATCTCCGTGCGGTTGCTAGGGCGCAAGGGCTTGGGACCAGGTTTCCGGTAGACAGGAATTATATAATAGAATCGCTCTCCGATTCCACGATCTACATGTCGCTCTACACGATAATGCCTATGGTCAGGAACCTCCCGCCTGAAAAGTTGACACCGCAGTTCTTCGACTATGCGCTGCTCGGCAAGGGTGACGCTGACGACATTTCAAAGAGCCTAGGCATAGACTACGACATTCTCAGGAAGGCGCGGGAATCTTTCGAGTACTGGTACAAGAGCACATCCAGGCACTCCTCGCCTGACCTTATCTTCAACCACCTTACAATGTACCTATACAACCATGTGGCGATATTCCCGAAGGAGTACTGGCCGAAGCAGATAGTGGTGAACGGCACAGTGCTGAGCGAGGGAGAGAAGATGAGCAAGAGCCTGGGCAACATAGTGCCTCTGTCTGATGGGATAGAGAAGTACGGCGCAGATCCGCTAAGGTTCGTCGTAATAGCGGCAGTAGACCTCTTCAACGATTCGAACTACAGTCCTGATGCAGTAAGCGGGGTGGGCGAGAGGCTTGAGTACCTGTACAATAGCGCGGCAAACGTGGGCAACCTTGGATCGGGCTCGTTAAAGCACATAGATTACTGGCTCTACTCGAAGCTGAACAGGAAGATAGACACGGTCACCAAATCGATGGATATCCTTGAACTAAGGGTGGCATCGACAGATATGCTTTACAACTCCATACTCGAGCTTAAGAGATATTTTGCGCGCGGAGGAGATAATTCAGTGGTGGTGAAGGAGTACCTCTCTGCAGTAACGCTGATGCTCTCTCCGATAACGCCGCACATATCCGAGGAGATATGGCACCTGCTGGGCGGGCAGACATTCGCATCAATAGAGAAATGGCCCATGCCTGACGAATCGATGGTGAGCGATAAGGTAGAAAGGCAGGAGGATATTGTAGACAGTGTCATAGCGGATTCAAGGCAGGTCTTGGAGATAGTGTCAAAGAAGGGAGGGAAACATCCGAAGGAGATAAGGTTGATTGTTGCAGACGACTGGAAGAGGATGGCTAGCAATCTTCTGGCAGAGACGAAGAGCGTAGGCAAGGCCATGGATTCCGTAAAGAGTGACAAGGCGAAGGCGTTAGGAGAGAGCGCCACAAAGGTGGAGATCGGAGCAGTGGCAGACTACATGAACGCGCTAGCGAAGAAAATGGCAGGACTAAAGGAAAGCGGGATCACCCAGGCAGATGAACTCTCACTACTCGAAGAGGCTAAATATTACATAGGCAGCATGGTGGGGCTGAAAGTCACTATTGAGAAGGAATCAGAGTCCAAGTCGCCAAGGGCAAAGAGATCCATGCCTGAGAAACCGTGCATCAATGCAGAGTGATCAGAGCCCTATTCCCCTGTAGAAGAGGGAGAAGACAAGGGCGATTATAAGCCAGAAGACCATGTCGATGAGGAGTGGTCCTATTCCTATTATTGACGCGAATATCACGAAGATAAGCGCTATCATGCCAGCGTACAGGGGCTTGTTCCACCTAAGTATCTTGCTTCCGTCAAGCGGATAGATGGGCAGCATGTTGAAGAATGCCAGAAGTATGCTTATGAAGAGGGTGAAGTTGATCACGTTCTCCACGTAGCTGTTCCGCGTGAAGTAGTTGAAGGTGTTTCCTATGCTCGACATGAAGTTCGGGAATAGGGCAAGTCCTGCTATGAAGAATATCGCAAATACCACAAAGTTGGTAAGGGGTCCGGCAAGCGAGACTATTCCCTCCTCCCGCTTGGTGAAAGTATTGGTGTATATAACTGTAGCGCCGGGTATGCCTATCAGGAAGCCTAGCATTGCAGTTATTATGGTTATCACTGCACCCATCTGCGACATCATGAACGCGGCTATGGCGCCGAACTTCTGTGCAACAAACTTGTGCATCATCTCATGGAGCACGAATGAGAGCGTCACGCCAACTGCAGAGATTGGAAGGAAGTAGAGGAACACGTCGAATCCGGTTCGCAGGTTGGCAAGACCGCCGACCAGCGTGAGGTCGAAGGCCACTATTAGTATCAGGTCAGCTATCAGTATCTCCTGAAGCTCACGCGCGAACGTGAGATGCTCCCTGTACATGATTGCCATAGTATCGCTTGAGAATTAAAGACTGTTAAGTAAGATAAGGCAGCAATACTTATATAAGAATTGAGTTAAAGAGTCTACAGCCAATGCAGTCCCATAGTCTAGTGGTCAAGGATAGCGGGCTCTGAACCCGTTGACGCCAGTTCGAATCTGGCTGGGACTATGCTCCTGAGCCTTACGTTAGGTATATGATTTATCACTTTCGTGGCATGCTATGAAAATGGCGCACTTCTCCTGCTGCATTCCAAAGGAGCCTAGACTAGATGCTATTCGATGTATAAAGTAACTTATGCATAAATTAATGCATAATTCAACGTAATGCTCTTTTTAAATTCTGCGGTACGGTTCTA
>JASHTL010000041.1 GCA_030040595.1 Microcaldota archaeon | reverse complement strand
GACCTGGTTGGCTAAAAAGATGTTATCTAAACAGGATATTTGAGCCAAAAGAATACTCGAAGCTGCAGTATGATAAGAAACATAGAAAGATAGAAGAATTCCCTGAACTTGTGTGCCAAAATTGTAAGTCCGTTATTGGTTTTCCAACTAAATATAAGGATGGCAGAATCGCGTATGCGCTGATACACAGTTCCTTTAAGAGGAAAACTTTGAGAAAGCTATGAATTATTTACAGAAATTTCGTATTTGTCGAAAAATTACTACCGCACAGCAGGTTTACTATTTTTATCCTATTCCCCTAAGGATCATTGCCAAAAGGGCCATGCGCACAGGAGTGCCATTTTTTGCCTGGGCAAAGTACGCAGCATTTGGTGTCTTGTCAACCTCAACTGCGACTTCGTCTACCCTTGGAAGGGGATGCATTATCCTCACATCCTTTCCGGCAGCTTTGAGAAATGCCATGTTAATGGTATAAACTGATCTGAATTTTTCATATTCGTCGGGATCAGCGAACCTTTCCCTCTGTACCCTTGTCATATATACTATATCCGCACCGTATGCCGCAGAAAGGTCGGGTGCCACTGAGACAGTGTTACCAGCACTTACGGTTTCTATCACCGAATTGGGAACCTGCAACCTCTCAGGGGCTATGAATGTGATATGATTTCCGAACATTCCTAGGGCGTAGGCAAGCGAATGCACCGTTCTTCCATTTAGCAGGTCGCCGACTATTGCGATGTTCAGGTCAGATATCCTTCCTTTCAGTCTTTTTATCGTGAATAAATCCAACAGGGCTTGTGTCGGGTGCTCACCAGTGCCGTCTCCGGCATTTATCACTGGAACTCTTGATATATCAGCAGCCAGCCTTGCCCCTCCGTTTTCGCTCTGCCTTAGCACTATAAGGCTTGCATAGTCCTGCAGCATCCCTATGGTGTCTGCTAGGGTCTCCCCTTTATCCATCGATGTCTGTCCTTTAGTTGCGATTGTTATGACTCCTCCGCCAAGACGCTGGGCTGCGCTTTCGAAGCTGAGTCTTGTCCTTGTGCTAGGCTCCAAGAATACGCTTGCGACAATTCGCCTTTCCAGATACCGCTCTCCTTCCGATTCAGGGCCGTTCTTAAAGCGTTTGCGCATATCTTCGCTGACTCTAAGCACGTCTTTAATATTGTCAGGAGTTAGATCCCCTATTGATATTACATCCCTTCTGAATAGGGGGCCGTTGCGTTCGCCGTTCCCTTTTGGCTTTTGGGCTCTAACCATCGATATCTCTTACTTGAGATTTGACCTAATATAAAAGATTTTTGTTTGTTTATTTCGCGGTAAGAAGTCCTTTTATAGATTGCCATGGATATATTATTTTCTACGATTCTTAAATGATACTTATTTTGTCTGAAAATCCGATTATTCCTATGAAGTTCCATCGAAAAATCTTGCTGAACAAGTCAAGGACCGTTGAATTAATCCGAGGTTTAGAGAGATTACTTGCCCTTAGCAGCAGCGGCTCTTTTAGCGAGATCCGCGAATTCCTGCTTTCCGAATGCGGTGCCTGCAATTCCCCAGCCGCCTTCGGCAGCCTCGCTTAGCAGTACCCAAGTCCTGTCCTTTTGGGAAGAATCGCCTGAGAATTTAGTGACTATCTCTGTAATCTCCTTGGTGAGCTGCTTCTGGCCCTCGCGTGACAGTGCGCCTGGAGGAGTGATTACCTGAACGCGCACAACGCGTGCCGAATCCGTAGCGGCGGTATGAATCGCATTTGATTCCATACGGTGGATAAATACCGCAGTATTATTGAGATGGAACGGACCTGGCGTAGAAACACCTTCTGCGTGTAGCACTGCCATAGTCAGCTCCTTTCCAAGCTTGCCGTCAGAGCCTGCAGGGAACATGTCAGATGCAGCATAAACATCGATCATTGGCATGGTATCACAATAAGATTAGGCAGTATCGCTTAAAATACATTGCTTATAGGTGTGGTACTTCGGAAAAATAAGTAATGCGGTCCAGTTTCCTAGTTTAATAGATATTCTGTGGAAAAACTTAATGTTTCTTAAAAGCGGAATAGAATTGGGCCTTTGACATGTCTTTTGCCACTTCTTCTGGATTAAACACATGAGCGTTAGCGCATAGGTATACGCCAGGCTTTAGATGTTCTAACTGAGCAATGGAATATCCAAGGTTAAATGGCGCGTCGGATTTCTGGAACCCCTGCAGTGGGATGAGCGCACCAGTTAAAATAATTGTTTTATCAGTTTTTCCCATATTGTTTTTTATAAAACGAGCCGTATCTGGCATCGTATACGTGCCGTGTGTTATTATTATTTTCCTATATGGGCTTTTGACTATTGTTTTGTATATTTTATTTATATCATCCCTTGTAAGATCCCGACTATCTTTCATTACAACTTGTGTGAACTTGAATTTTACATAAACTTTGCCTGTCTTAACTAAATATTTAAGATATTTTGCTGTTTCCGATTCTTTAGCCGGGATTGCCGTGTCTTTAACAGGGTCCCATACTGAATCTATAGTGCCTCCGGCAAGAATGATGTGTATTCTGGTTGCATCTGCAGTCATAGCAATCTTATACAATAGAATGCTCTTATAGCTTTCCGTGTTTGTCGAGAAGGTACGATTATTTCTAGAAAGCCCCATTTTTGGCTTTGTATGAAAAAGTAAATTCTGTCGTATTATTAAGAGTTTTGTCGGAATAACGATTATGAACAAGGGTATTTTCGCTCCATTTGGCGGAATCTTAATTCTTGTATCTGGCATCTTGGAAGGAGCAGTCAATACTTTTACCATTCAACCGTGTAGTCCCAATATCTTAACAATTGGCCAGGTAAACCCCCTAATACCGCTTTCGATTGTAGTTGGACTGATCTTTATACTGCTAGGCGTGTCTCTATTATTATTAAAAGGCTCGAAACTTGCCAGGTTGGTAATTTCTTTGCCAATTTGCTTGTTAGCGATACTTATGCTGTTCGGTATTCTTTATGTAGGTTCTGGAACGCAATTCATATCTTGTCCTAATACAAGCGGCCAGTCAGTACAGCCAAGTCTATTCTTTTGGATAACTTTGGTACTTGCCTTTTTAGGAGTTCTTAGCACGGTTTTTGGTACAATACAGGTAGTCCTGAACAAGAATAAGTAATTTTGTCGGTAAATTGCTTAATCTGTCGGTAAAATCAACTTTTGCCGACAAAGCCCTCGTTTTTTAGAAATAGTGGCAGTAAAAGGGACAAGCGGAGGAGTTATAAAGGTTGTCATATATATACCTTACGGCATGCGCGTCAACGTTAGTGCTCGTTTTAGGTGGATCTTTGGCAGGTAGAAGCGACCATGAGATTGTACCGGTACATGAGATACTTAAGCTTAAGGAGGTAAACGAGCTTCTGCAGGACAAGCGCATAACTCTTGAGAATCTTCCGAAGATACTCGAGAGCGATCCGCAG
The DNA here is from genome assembly GCA_030040595.1 of Microcaldota archaeon. Taxonomy (GTDB): domain Archaea; phylum Micrarchaeota; class Micrarchaeia; order Micrarchaeales; family CABMGC01; genus JAKAVK01. Next base: position 7,814 of record JASHTL010000041.1, on the reverse strand, counting down.
TGCAGGAAGCTGGGCGCAAGGCCAGGCCATGTCGTGAAAGTGCACAGGAGCGACAACGGCAACGCGTATTTTTACTACAGGGTTGTTGTGGAGGGTTAACCGCCTCTGCGTTGTGATATCATGAAGCAGTATGGTTTGCTAGACTCGTATCTGAATTCAACGTCGCTTGTGTCACATCAAGTAGAGAGCTTCAACCGCTTTCTTGACTCAAGCCTGCAGAAGGTGGTCAGCAGGCAGAACCTTATAGAGCCGAGCGTCGAGGGATTCGCGCTCAAGCTCGGGAACATAAGGCTTGACCGCGTCTCGATAATCGAATCGGACGGCTCAAGGCGCAGCATACTTCCAAACGAGGCTAGGCTGAGGAACCTCACTTACGCCACACCAATATTCATAGAGGTAGTGCCGATCATAAGGGGCATAGAGAAGACAGCAGCGTACGGAGAGGTCTTCGTTGGCGAGCTTCCGATCATGGTAAGGAGCAATCTCTGCAACACCAAGACGATGGCGAAGAGCCAGCTTATCGAGAATGGCGAAGACCCCGAGGATCCCGGAGGCTATTTCATAATCAAGGGAGTTGAGCGCGTGCTCATAGGTCTTGAGGACGTTGCTCCGAACAGGATAATAACCACAAGGGAGAGCGACGGCCGCGACGTGAAGAGCAGGGTCTTCTCAACCACTCCGGGCTTCAGGGCCAGGTGTGTCGTGACAAGAAGCCAGAACGGCACCTTTTCCGTTGACTTCCCTACCACGAGTAAGAGCCTTGACCTTATCATGCTGCTCAGGGCTCTCGGCCTTCAGATAGACGAGGTGCTCAATTTCTCAAGCGACCTCCTTCCGTTCAAGAACGACCTCCTGCTCAGCATAGAGACAAGCGATGCAAAGGACCTTGCGCCAAAGGATGCGCTGCTCGAGCTTGGCAAGATGGCAGCGCCAGGGCAGGCGAGCAAATACCAGGAGAAGAGGGCCGAGATGCAGCTTGACAACTACCTGCTTCCGCACATAGGCGGAGGCAGCGAGGACAGACGCGAGAAGGGCAAGTACCTCATACAGATGGCAAGGAAGGCCACCATAATAGGAAACAGGCTGGCAAGGCAGGATGACAAGGACCATTACGCCAACAAGCGCGTCAAGTTCTCCGGCGAATTGATGGAGGAGCTCTTCGCATACGCATTCAGGTTCTTCGTGAAAGAAGTCAAGTACCAGATCGAGAGGACGAGCGCGAGGGGCAGGAAGCTGAGCATACAGGCGATAATAAACCCGGATACGCTAACTGAGAAGATCGCGTACGCCATGGGCACTGGAACATGGGTGGCAGGCCAGACAGGAGTCTCGCAGGTGCTCGACAGGACCAATTTCATAAGCGCTTACACACATCTCAGGCGTGTCAAGTCGCCGCTGGCTAAGAAGCACCCCCATTTCAGGGCGCGTGATGTACACGGAACGCAGTGGGGCAAGATCTGCCCTTCTGAGACCCCTGAAGGACAGGAAGTAGGACTCACGAAGTACCTTGCGATAATGTCAAAGGTCACTGTTGGAGCAGAGGAGGGCCAGATTGAGCAGAAGCTCAAGGGCATAGGCAAGATAGAACAGGTGTGATATTCATGGTAAAAGGAGAGAACAGGTATTACCTGTACTTGAATGGAAGGATACTCGGCTACGTTGGAGACCCGCAGACATACGTCAGGGAGATACGCGAGGCCAGGAGGAAGGGGCTCATCTCCGGCGAGGTCAACGTAGCGTTCATAGAGAAGCTCGGCGCTATAAACATAAACACAGACAAGGGCCGCATAAGGAAGCCGTACATAATAGTCGAGAACAAGCAGGGCAAGATGACGCAGGACCTTATAGACAAGCTGTGGAAGAGGGAGATCGACTTCGGATACCTTCTCAGGAATGGCATAATCGAGTACCTTGACGCAGAAGAGGAGGAGAATGCGATAGTCGCGTTCAGCGACGAGGAGATTACAGACAGGACAACGCACATGGAGATAGACGTCACAGCGATTTTCGGATTCACGATCAACACAACCCCGTTCCCTGAGCACAACAACATCGCAAGGCACGCGATGCTTGCGAACTTCACAAAGCAGGCCGAAGGACTCTATGTCTCGAACTTCAACCTGAGGTTCGATTCGCGTGCATACCTTCTATTCTATCCACAGGCGCCCATCGTTACCACATCGGCATACGAGGGCGTCAATGTCAAGCATCACCCTAGCGGCCAGAACTTCGTAGTTGCCCTCTCGACATATTATGGTTACAACATGGCTGATGCGGTTGTCGTGAACAAGTCTGCAGTGGACAGGGGCCTCGGAAGGAGCACCTTCTACAAGACGTATGTTGACGAGGAGCGCAGGTATCCGGGAGGCCAGAAGGACAAGTTCAAGATTCCCGCTCCTACTGCGGAAGGCTACATGGGAGAGCACGTATACTCAAAACTTGGCGACGATGGCATAATCGAGCCGGAGATGCACGTTGACGAGGGCGATGCCCTGATAGGCAAGGTCGCGCCTCCAAGATTCCTTGAGGAGAACATAGGAGCCGGAGGCCTTGAGGAGAAGATGCGCGACGATTCATCTATTCTAAAGACCGGAGAGGTCGGCGACGTTGACAGCGTGGTCTTCACCGAGTCAACAGGCGCCACCAAGATAGTAAAGGTAAGGGTGAGAAGCCTGAGAGTACCTGAGAAGGGAGACAAGTTCGCAAGCAGGCACGGCCAGAAGGGCGTAATCGCCATGGTTGTGCCGCAGGAGGACATGCCTTTCACAGAGCAGGGCATAGTGCCTGACCTTCTGCTGAATCCGCACTCCATACCTACACGTCTCACATTCGGACACCTTCTTGAGGAGCTTGCAGGAAAGGCTGGAGCTGTGGATGGCAAGATAATAAACGGCACTGCATTCGCGGAGCGCGGCTCAGTGCGCATGGAAGAGTACAGCAAGATGCTTGAGAAGCACGGATTCAACAGGAATGGCGAAGAGGTGCTTTACGACGGGATAACGGGCATGCCTTTCAAAGCGAGCGTATTCACCGGCGTTGTATATTACAACAGACTCTACCACATGGTCAGCAACAAGATGCAGGTCAGGAGCAGGGGCAAGGTCCAGATACTCACGCACCAGCCTACGGAAGGAAAGGCGAGGCAGGGTGCGCTTAGGTTCGGAGAGATGGAACGTGATGCGCTCATAGGCTACGGCGCAAGCCTGTTGCTCAAGGAGCGTCTCCTTGACCAGAGCGACAAGACGGAGGTGCTCGTATGCACGCAGTGCGGAGACATAGGCTATTACGACAGGATAAAGCGCGTGGCAATCTGCCCTCTTGACGGCAACAGCACGTTCGTGGAGGTGGAGATAAGCTACGCCTTCAAGATACTTCTTGACGAGATAAAGTCGCTTCACATAATGCCGAGCGTCAAGCTCAACGTATAGGTGCTGGAATGCAAGCGGAAGTCATAGAAAACGTAAAGTTTGGAATAATATCGCCGGAGCAGACGAAGAAGCTCAGCGTGGTCAAGCTTAGCGTGCCAGACACTTACAATGAGGACGGCTATCCGATAGACGGGGGTCTTCTCGACCAGCGCCTTGGCGTCATAGATCCGGGTCTTGTCTGCAAGACCTGCGGAGCGAGGGCGAAGACCTGCCCTGGCCATTTCGGGCACATAGAGCTCGTAAGGCCGGTCATACACTCCGAGTTCTCTAAGATAATATACATGCTTCTCCAGTCGACGTGCAGCAACTGCCATAGAATATTGATGAGCGACGAGGACATAAAGGGCATAAAGGACAAGGTGAAGGGTATAGTCGCGCTGGAGGCTGAGGAGCTCACTGATGAGGAGATAGCAGAGCACGATGAGGAAGTCGAGGGCAGGAGAGGCGGCAAGAGCCTGCTGAAGAGGATAAGGAGCACAAGGAAGTGCCCGCACTGCGGCACCGTGCAGAATAAGCTGAAGTTCTCATCTCCTACATACTTCTATGTGGGCGACAAGAAGCTCAAGCCTGACGAGATACGCGATGCGCTTGCCGGAATAAGCAACGAGGACCTGAGGATCCTGGGCATAGACCCCGATGTCAGCAGGCCGGAATGGCTCATACTAACATTGCTTCTCGTGCCGCCTGTAAACGTCCGTCCTTCGATAACGCTAGAGAGCGGTGAGAGGAGCGAGGACGATCTCACCCATAAGCTTGTGGACATAATGAGGATAAACCAGCGCCTTGCGCAGAACATAAACGCTGGAGCGCCGCAGATCATAATAGACGACCTCTGGGAGCTTCTCCAGTACCACGTAACTGCCTACTTCAACAACGAGACATCTGGAATACCTCCTGCAAGGCACAGGAGCGGCAGGGCGCTCAAGACACTTGCGCAGAGGCTTAAAGGCAAGGAGGGCAGATTCAGGTACAACCTCTCCGGAAAGAGAGTCAACTACAGCGCAAGAACAGTAATCAGCGTAGACCCGTACATAGACCTTGACGAGGTAGGCGTGCCTTTCGACATAGCCTCGAAGCTCACCGTGCCGTTCTACGTCACAGCTTGGAACGTTGACAAGGCAAGGACATTGCTTGCCAGAACTGCTTATCCAATGATACTAAACCTGATAAGCACTGACGGAAAGAGGAAACGGGTCATAGATACGAACAGGGAGGAGCTGCTCAAGGAGATGAAACCGGGAGACATACTTGAGAGGCAGCTCATCGACGGCGACATAGTTCTGTTCAACAGACAACCTTCACTGCACAGGATGTCAATAATGGCGCACAAGGTAAAGGTGCTGCCTGGCAAGACCTTCAGGATAAACTTCTGCGTCACGGGACCTTACAACGCAGACTTCGACGGGGACGAGATGAACCTCCACGTTCCGCAGACGCTTGAGGCGCAGGCTGAGGCAAAATACCTCCTGGAAGTGCAGTACCAGATCTTCTCACCTAGGGACGGAGATGCGATAATAACCAACAACGAGGACGGGATAACGGGCATGTACTTCCTCACAAAGGAAGAGACAAGGCTCACCAAGGACGAGGCCTCGTACATACTTGGAATAGCAGGAGTATACGAACTGCCGAAACCGGAGAAGAACGGGCTCTACAAGGGCAGGGATGTCTTCTCTATGCTGCTGCCCAAGGATCTTGACTTCGAGACAAAGATATCAGGAGGTACGCTCAAGATAACCAACGGCAGGCTTGTGGACGGAGTCCTGACAAAGGAGACGTACGGCAGGGGCAGCAACAAGCTGCTTATCAAGATAGGCATGGACTACGGCGCTGAGGCGCTGAAGAAGTTCCTATACGTCTCTTCAAAGCTATCAGACGCGTATGTCACATTCATAGGCGCGACGATCGGAGTCAAGGAGTACATAACCACCGAGTCCATAGAGAGGGGAAGGTCGGAGCTCCTTGAAAACACCTTCAAGCTCGTGGACGAGAAGATAGAGCAGTACAAGGCGAGGAAGCTCGATCCGCTGATCGGCTACACGAGAAGGGAATCTCTGGAGCGCATGATTATAGTAGACCTGAACGTGGCCAGAGAGAAGGCCGGAGAGGTGCTGATAAAGCACGTAGACCCGACAAACAGCGCAATGCAGATGGCCAGGGCAGGTTCTAGAGGAAGCATCTTCCAGTTCGAGCAGATGAGCATGTTCCTCGGACAGCAGGCAACGCTCTCGGGAGGCAGGATAAAGCGCGGCTACTACACGAGAAGAGTGCTGCCGCACATAGTCCCTGGAGACGTGAGACCAGGAGCGAGGGGATTCGTGGCCACGAACTATTACACCGGGCTCTCGCCCATAGATCTTTTCATGCATGCCGTAGGATCAAGAGGTTCAGAGGTATACAAAGCACTGCTTACAGCAAGGTCAGGATACCTCTACAGGCGTCTCTCCAACGCGCTCCAGGACCTCTACGTTGAGCGCGATTTCAGCGTAAGAGACACGAACAACAACATAGTGCAGACTATATACGGCGGCGACGCAATAGAGCCTGTCAGCGTCGAGTTCCTGAAGATGAAGGAGAAAGCAAGCAAATAGCTGATGATTATGGCAAAAGAGAAGAAGGATGCTGACGATTTCAAGGTCAAGTTCAGCGAGCCGGTGGGCATGATCGCAGCACAATCGGTCGGAGAACCTGGCACGCAGATGATCCTTAGGTCATTCCACTTCGCAGGAATCGAGTCAGCTATCGCAACATCGGGCCTTCCGAGGATAGTGGAGCTTGTGGACGCGAAGAAGAAACCGGCAACGCCGCTCTCTACAATATACCTTACAGGCAGCGCCTCGAAGAACATAGACGACGCGGAGAAGGTATCGAGGAAGATAACGGAAATTAAGATGAACTCGCTGACCAGGAGGATAATAGAGAACTTCTCCAAGGGCACGATAAAGATATACCTCAACAGGCAGGAGCTTGAATCAGATGAACTGACACCGAAGCAGGTGGCGGAAAAGCTCGGGAAGCTGATGAAGCTCGATGCGACAGTGGAGGGACACGCGATAACAGTGAGCATGCACACTAAGAACCTGCGCGAGATAAGGTCGACAAGGGTCAAGATAATGAGATCTGTGATAAGCGGGATAGAAGGAGCAGGCAAGTCAGTGGTGCAGCGCGACGCGAAGACAGGCGAGCTCTACCTCGTATCGGCAGGCAGCAATATAGAGAGCATAATTGAGATAGACGGAGTTGACAAGTCAAGACTCTATACCAATGACGTATTCGCTATGTACAGGCAGTTCGGAATCGAGGCAGCGAGGAACGCTCTAGCAAGGGAGCTCAAGTCAACGCTGGACGAGCAGAAGATCTCGGTTGACATAAGGCACCTGCTTCTGATTGCGGATGCCATGACTGCGAGCGGAACGATAAAGGGAGTGGGAAGGCACGGGCTGAGCGGCGAGAAGCACTCGGTCTTTGCAAGGGCAGCATACGAGGAAACGGTCAAGCACCTTATCAATGCCGCCGCGTTCGGAGAGATAGACCCGATGCGCGGAGTAACTGAGAACATACTTGTGGGGAAGCAGATACCGGTGGGCACTGGCTCTGTCAAGCTAGCGATAAAGAAGGAGGACATGGCCAAGGTAAAACCCAAAAGCTAATAAATACGTCGTTACATACTTACTCGTCACTTTGTTTATCTTTGGGTGGAATCTTATGACAACGCAGGAGAGGCCTTTTGATTTGTTGAACAAGGCCATAGGGCAACAGGTATTGATAAGGCTGAAGAACGGCACTGACATACGTGGCAAGGTAACCTCATTCGACGCGCACATGAACATAGTGCTCGACAGCGCCGAGGAGATAGACGAGGGCAACCTCAAGGCCAAGCTGGGAACGATACTGCTGAGGGGAGGCAACATACTCTTCATATCGCCTGCGTGATCCGTTGCGGCTAAACAAGGCCCAGTATCTAAAGGCGCGCAACTGGAGCCTTATCTGGATATTTTCTGGGCTGATCTTCCTTATTGTGGGAATATTGCACCTAAATAACCAGAGGGCGTCTTCGCTCAGCCTGGAAGCCGCGATCTCATTTATAGTTATAGGAATAGTCATCTGGATACTCGCAGGGCGATGGCGTTCCGCTGATACCCTAACAAAAGGCAAACATTAATATTGCAGCAGCGCGTAATCGTATTATGGCAGTAGCTACAGTAGCTCCAATCAATAAGAGTGCGGTGGTGGAGACATTCAAGCCACTGGCAAGGCCTTTGCCTCCAGTGATCGGCGCTGCAGTCGCTGTCGGAACCTTGACTCTAATGGGAATTGGTCTGTACATTGCACTTAGGCCGCTTGTGCGCGGCCAGAACGGAAGACAGCGCAGGTAGTTATATCACA
>JASHTL010000040.1 GCA_030040595.1 Microcaldota archaeon | reverse complement strand
TACATGAAGAAAAGGAACATGAAGATGATAAGCATAATCATAGGCGTGATCATAGTAAGCATTGCCGGCACGCTCTACATAGTCTCGTATCCTGTGCTCCTATACTTCAGCGAGTTCGTAGGCATACTCCTGCTCTGGCTTGGTTTTGTGTGATATTCTTATGAATGTAGTAATATTCGACAGGGCTCTGATGGGCTTCTCGCTAGGCGTGCACATATTCATCGTTACATTCGGAATGGCGCTGCCCCTGGCCATATTCATTGCGGAATTGGCCGCGGCGAAGTGGGGAGACAAGGACTACGCTGTGCTTGCGAAGCGACTCTCTACGGCTCTGATAGTGCTCTTCGCTGTCGGCACGGCATCAGGCACTGTAGTCGCGCTGGAACTCACATTCCTCTGGCCAAAGTTCATAGCCCTCGTGGGCCAGGTGGCCGTGCTGCCGCTCGTTGCAGAAGTGTTCGCATTCTTCACCGAGGCGATCTTTCTCTCCGCCTACATATACTTCAGGGACAGGACCACGGGCAAGTACACTCCTGCCATGCTGATGCTGCTTGTCACCATAGCGGCAGCGCTCTCGGGAGCATTCATAACAATGATAAACGCATTCATGAACACGCCTGTCGGCTTCAACATCCCTGCGTATCTCCAGAGCGGAGTCATTACAGGGGTCAATCCCCTTGCCGTATTCAACTCGCCGTCCTCTGCAGTGGAGGTAGTCCATGTCCTTTGCACCACATACCTTGCCGGAGCATTCATGCTCCTGGGCTATTTCATCTTCAGGTTCATCAGAACCAATGACAAAAGACTAAAGGCATACTACAAGAAGGCCATGAAGGTTGCGTTCCCCATAATTGCCATCACTATATACCTGATTGTGATAACCGGAACCGTTTCGCTGCTGCAGCTGATAACGCAGCAACCGGAGAAGTACGCCGCTATAGAGGCGGACCTGGTGCCGCAGTCACACGCGCCGGAGTACATTGGCGGGTTTCTGGCAAACAACACCTTGGTAGATTACATAGCGATACCGAATCTCCAGAGCATACTTGCCACCGGAAGCGCCAATGGCACCGTGCCTGGACTGAGCAGCTACCCCAGGAGCACATGGCCGCCGCTCTTCATACACGACATATTCGACCTTCTCGTCTTCTTCGGATTCGCAATAGGCATATTCATATTGTTTGTCATGGTATTGATGGCGCTGAAAAAGGACCCGCTGGCAAACCGCACGATAGGCTGGCTGCTGATCCTCTGCTCCGTCATAGTGGTCTTCCTGCTCGAAGGCGGCTGGGTGATGGCGGAGGTAGGAAGGCAGCCGTGGATAGTTTACAACGTGATGACCGTGGAACAGGCAGCCAACTACTCGAGCACGATAGTTCCTATCGCGCTGCTTTTCATGGCATTCTACATACTGATAGTGCCGTTTACATTCCTCGTGCTCAAGAGGGTATTCGACAATAAGCCGCTGAAAAATGAACTGGTGTCAAGAAATGGACGTGCTATACGCTGAAAATTATTTCATACTCTCTGTTTTCCTCTCATTCTTCATGCTCGAGGTGGGAATAGCGGTGATCTCGCTGGCGCGATACGGCCAGTACCTGAAAAAACTAAGGAACTACCTGCTCCCCATCTGGGCCATAGACGGCACGTTCGCGGTCTTCTACCTTGTCAATCTCGAAGCCTCGTATCCCAACCTTATCAATACGATAGGATACGCCTACGTCGCCCCCATACTGCTTGCAGGCATGTTTCTAATACTGAGGAACGCGTTCCTTGCGTACAGCGAACTCGCCAGGATCGCAGTCAACGAGAGGCGCTTTGTTAAGATATACGCCATATCTACTCTGGCAATAGCCGTCATAGTCATCTATGCGCTCTCGTCAAGCGTAGCAGGCTTCGGGATAAACATACTCTCAAAGCAGCTTGAGATGCCTGCGCTGCTTACAAGCGGATTCAACGTGCTGATCCTTATATCGGTGCTTGTCCTATCCGTCTCTTCGGCACTGCTCTACTTCGGGATAAGCTCTTACAGGCGCAGCGCGATAGCAGGAATGATGTTTGCGCTTGTTCTTGTGGTATTTACGCTGCTCCAGTACGATCCGTGGATGATAGCGAATCTTCTCGGAAATATTTACGTACTGGCGATTGTACTGCTTGCAATGACGGTGACCGGAGCGCTGGCGCTAAAACAATCGGCGTATGTAAAGTACGCTGTCATAATAACGCTTGTGGTCTCTGTAAACCTCTTCGGCGCGATCCAGTATCCGTATACGTTCGGAACTGCGTCAATCGTCTCCTACGAGAACGGGCAGCCGATGGCCAGCTACATAGTGGCATTTACCACGGTGGGGATAGCGATTGTGGCATTGTCGCTCGCATATCTTTTCTATCTTGGCCACAAGACCAAAAGGACGAAGCTAGCCCTGCACAAACTTGTAAAGTGACCTGACCCGCGGCCGTTGCCCCTTTATATTTGCGTCAATTATCTGAAAGTGGCCGTCTATATAGCGTATGTTGTCCTTTTTAATGTCGGAAAGACCCGCCCTGTGGGCTCTCACCCTCAGGTCCTTGAGCACAGCATCGGGTACGATTCTGCGTTTCCCATATTTCTGCAGGAGGCAGTATCTGGTTTTCCAATAGTACCTGGCAAAATACCTGTCCGCGAGACCGCCTTTCTTGGCCATCTGGTAGATTCCCCAGTCCATCTCTATCGCTTCTGGTATGCCTATCTTGATGACCAAGTGAAACCTTCCAGGCCGGGACACTATATGGAAAACGTTCTTGAAGTAACCTCTGCCCAGGTGTCTCTGCACCGGAAAGACTGCCTTGACCAACGAGAGCAACAGTTTCCTGCTTGGCATCTTTTTCGTATTCCTGGATTCCCTGTAATGGTCTATGATTCCGTCTATGACGTAAGCATAATTATGCGGCTGCTTAAACCTCAACATACCACCTGATTGCCCTTCCCTCTAAACCTGGATGGCAGCGGTAGCGCAGGGCCTCCTGCGTCTAGCCTTATTATCGATGGACCCTGATGCCTAATAAACGCCTGACAGTTGCTTCGCAATGCCAGATCATCCGAAAGTGAATGTGTATACCGCCACTCCCGGTGATGCCTCTATCTCAACCGTATGCCATGCGTAGGAAGAGGTGCTGACAATGTTGTAGAGCCTGGAGCCGTTTATGTCCCCGACTGCCTCGCCATTGACAAGGCTCATGCCGCTCCCTAGCTCATTGGCCGTAAGGTTCTGGCCATCCAGCTTTACTATTATGTTTGCCGATTTTGTACCGTTGACTCCTGCCACTATGTTGACTTTCTCGGCATGGTACGTCAGGAAGATGTCAGAGTTGTTTACCGAGAGCATGTAATAAGGAGCGTTGAGCCACTCGCCCTGCAGGTATATTGTATTAGTCTTCTGCGACGTTAGGTTCGGCAGGGTATAGTTTACATCCTTGTTCGGCACGTACCCTTGCGGATTGCCAAGGCTGCTTCCCCTGTTCAACGCCTCGGCGTACCCGAAGTACAACTCGGGAGTCTCTATTCCCGAGAAATTGACGCCGAGAGGCACGTCCGTAAGGTTTGGCGGCACGGTATAGCCTGCGCTGACAAGCAATTCCCTTATCACCTCCTCCGTCTCATTGTAGTCGCCCTCCCCGAAAGACTCATACCTGATGATCCCATTGGCGTCTATGACGTACTCCGCAGGCCAGTACTCGTTGCCATACGCATCCCATGTGGAATAGTTGTTGTCAAGCGCGACAGGGTACTTTATCCCGTCAGCCTTGACTGCTGCAGCGACATTGCTGTAATTGTGCTCGAACTGGAACTCCGGGGTGCTCACCCCTATTATCACCAGGCCGTTGCCCCCGTACGCGCTGTACCATGCGTTGAGATGCGGTATCTCCCTTATGCAGTTGATGCACGAATACGTCCAGAAGTCGACAAGCACCACCTTGCCCCTGAGCGAAGTGAGGTTAAGCGGGGGCGAGTTTATCCAAGCGGCAATGCCCTGTATCTGCGGTGCTGGTCCGTAATCCTGCAGGTTCGAGAGCGAGACGTTGTTCTGCGCCAGGTTCTTATTGAAGACAAGCGTAGAGAGTGCGGCTATGATTATGATGACCGCGACGGCTCCGAAGACTATGATGTACGGGTTCAGTTTCATTCTTTAACAGCCTCTGCAGTAGTACCTGCCATGTAGGATATATAAGCAGGAAGCAGCGGAAGTATGCACGGAGAGAAAAAGGTAAGCAGGCCTGCGATCATCGCTATAAGGAAGTTGAGCTGGGTGCTCAGCGAGGCAGAGCCCTGCGGCCCTGTCAGGAATACTGCAAGCAAGCCTATGTACCCTGTGACTACAAGAACTCCTACAGCAACGAGGAAAATACCCCCTATCGCGTTGAAGTACCTTAGGAAAGGTCCGGCCTTCTTCAGGAAGCCGGAGAGCTTCGATATGAAAGCGCCGAATATGAGGAAAGGTATGCCAAGCCCAAGCGAGAACGCAAGGAGCAGGAGGAAGCCTATTCCAGGAGACGAGGCCGCGAAAAGATATATGGAGCCGAGTATGGCGCCGACGCACGGCGTCCATCC